>DJBG01000199.1 GCA_002429965.1 Hungatella sp. UBA5982 | reverse complement strand
ATTTAATCCGGGGTATCCGATGGAATTACGTATCTGATCAAAAGCACGGCCCGCCGTAAACATGGCAAAGGAACTGGCAAAGGGAACTTTACCTGTTAAAGACAATCCTGCTGCAACTCCCATCATATTACACTCCGCAATCCCGCAGTCAATATGCCTGTCAGGAAATGCTTTTCTAAAAAAGGCGGTTTTTGTTGCCGAAGCCAAATCTGCGTCCAATACATATAGATCTTCACGGGCATTGCCTAATTCTACTAATGCTTCACCATAGCTGTCCCTGGTTGCTTTCTTTATGATCCCTGACATAATAACATCCTTTCCCTTTCCAATTCATCCATGGCAAGCTGATACTGTTCCTCACTAAGTACGCCGCTATGCCAGGACAGATTATTTTCCATAAATGAAATGCCTTTTCCCTTTATTGTTTTTGTAATGATAACCGTTGGTTTCCCTTTTGTCTGCTTTGCCGCTAAAAATGCCTTTTCCAGTTCCTCAAAGTTATGGCCGTTGACAATCATGGCTTGAAACCCAAACGCTTCGAACTTCTTATCAATGGGATAAGGAGAACAGATTTCTTCCACGGTTCCGTCGATCTGGAGATTGTTATTATCCACAATCACTACCAGATTGTCTAATTTCCTGTGGGCTGCAAACATAGCAGCTTCCCATACCTGCCCTTCCTGTATCTCCCCGTCACCTGCCAGAGTATAGACACGGTAGTTTTCAGAAGAAAGCTTCCCTGACAAAGCCATCCCAGCAGCAACTGAAATACCCTGTCCCAAGGAACCACTGGACATATCCACACCAGGTGTCTTCTTCATATCCGGATGCCCCTGCAACCTGGAACCTATTTTCCGAAAAGTCGATAGTTCATCCACAGGGAAAAATCCCCGCCGGGCCAGAACTGCATAATATCCCGGCGTTATATGACCCTTGGATAAGACAAACCGGTCACGGTCTGCTTTTCCTGCATTTTTTTCATCTATGTTCAACTCTTTGAAAAATAAATATGTCAGTATTTCTGCTGCGGACAAAGACCCGCCCGGATGTCCGCAGCCCGCATGGTATACGGCATCAATGATTCCTTTTCGAATATCATTGGCTATTAATTTCAACTCCATATACTCCATTCCAATCCCTCTTTCTTCAATATCTTACAGCCAATTTATGTCTTCCGGTGAAAGAAGAGCTGCAATGCCTGAATATACCACCAAGCATTACAGCCTTCTATATGTATTTATTATTTTGTTTCTTTTTTGCCGGATTTTCCAACTGAGACAGCTATCATGACTGCCAGTACCCCAAATACAAATATGGTAGCTGCTATAGGCCCTAATTGCCCGGCTTTTCCGATTAAGAATCCGGAAGCTATAAAATCCAGATCAGAGAAGGTTGTTCCCTGGTAGCCCAAATCTCCTAAAAGAGGCATTAACAAAAGCGGTGCAAAGGTCAGCATTAAACCATTGATAAAAGATCCGAATACAGCTCCTTTTACCCCTCCGTTGGCATTGCCGAAAACTCCCGCCGTGGCGCCGCAGAAGAAATGAGGCACAACTCCCGGCAATATGATGATTCCGCCGGTGAGAATAAGAATCACCATACCTACGATCCCGCCTACAAAGCTGGAAAAGAAGCCAATTAATACGGCATTTGGTGCAAAGGTATACACAATCGGGCAGTCCAGCGCCGGTTTTGCATTGGGAATCAGCCTTTCCGAAATACCCTTGAAAGCCGGCACAATTTCTGCAAGGATCAGACGCACTCCCTGTAAAATAATAAATACCCCTGCCGCAAACTGAATTCCTTTTGTAATGGAAAACATAATATAATTTGTTCCGTCTGACCAGTTGTTTTTTACATAGTCCGGTCCGCAAAAAAGTGCAAGAATCAGATAAAAAATAACCATGGTCAGGGAAATGGAAACGGAACTGTCTCTTACAAATGCAAGTGATTTGGGGAATTCTATCTCTTCCGTTGACCTTGAATTTTTTCCTACTAATTTACCTATCATTGCAGAAGACCAATATCCGATTGTGCTGAAATGACCGAAAGCCACATCATCGGATTTTGTTATCTTTTTNNGCAGGGAATAACACCATAACAATTCCAAGTGCGACCGCCCCCACCACGACTGTCATAGCCGTAGACATGCCGATGGTAATTAAGATAACACCAATCATACAAGCCATGTAAAGAGTATGATGTCCAGTGAGAAAAACATATTTAAACCTGGTAATACGGGCAATTATAATATTTGCGAACATACCGAAAAACATGATCAGTGCAGTAACCTGGCCATACTCTTTTAATGCTACCGCAATAATGGCCTCGTTATTTGGCACAACTCCTGCCGTATGAAATGCCTCCTGAAACATTCCTCCTAAAGGAGCCAAAGATGCAACGATCACATCTGCTCCTGCCGATAACACAATAAAACCAAGAAATGACTTTATCGTACCTCTGATAGTATCTGCTGCAGGTTTCTTTTGCAGCAATAAACCGATAAATGCAATTAATGCCACTAATACTGCCGGGGTTGAAAGAATTTCCTGTATTATTTTTAATGCAGCCATTGTCTTCTCCTCTCTTTGCACAATCAGATTACATTCAGTTTCTTTAAGGCCTCTTCCAATTTTTCCTTTAGTTCTTTTTTATCCAGCAGGTTATCCAGTTCCACGACTCCTTTCAGATGAGTCATTGCCATTGCGATATCTCTTCCCGCAATAAAGACATCTGCTGCTCCCGGCGTCGCTCCCCCTAAATCACTGTGATCCACCTCAATACCTGCTGCACCAATCTCCTTTAGCACATTCTTTATATTCATCTCCATCATAAAACTGCTTCCAAGCCCTGAACCGCAAACCGCCAATATCTTCATATGATTTCCTCCTCGCCTTTTTATTCTTCTTCCATATCAAGCAATTTGATGACATCCTCCGCTGAGCTGCAAGCTACTAATTGTTCCCTGGTTTCTTCATTCGTTAAAATATTAGATAGTTGGGCAAGCGCTCTTAAATGAGTGTGATTATCAATGGCCGCCAGGGTAATGAATACCTTGACCGGCTTTTGGGGATTATCCAGCACGCAGACTTCTTCATCCAGCTTTAAAAAACTCATTCCAAGCATATGGACCCCTGTATTATTCTGTGCATGGGGAATTGCCACATAGGGACATATAACGATATAAGGACCAAACCCCTTTACATTGTCTATCATTGCATTGATATAATCTTCTGTTATGGAACCATTCTCCAATAAAGGCTTAGCTCCCAGACAGATTGCTTCCTCCCAACTGTTTGCACTGGAAGCAAATTGTATGGTTTCCTTCGTAAGAAGATCTTTTATCACAGGTAATCCTCCTTTCCCGATGCTTTCTTTTTTATATTGCTTCTGCAAGAGGTTTTTTAAGTCGCCGCTTAATCCCTTCCAATCGTGAATCACTGCGTATTTCTCTACGATTTCCAAAATTGAATGAACTGTTAAATTGGCTTCTGACTTGATTCCAAATACCGAAGAATATACCGCTTCACTGATTATAAACTTTTCTTCTACCGTTAATATGGGGGAGGATATGAACAAATACTTCTCCGGAGGCACATCAATCCCCTCTGTTGTGGAAAAAACCATATCATAAGTTTCCGGCGGAATTCCTTTGAATTCTTGTGCATTATAAGTATCCGCAAAATGTATTTCAGGAAAAATTTTAATTAATTGGTTTTTCATCATAACAGAACTGGCAAGTCCGTTCTGGCATACGATAACCGCTCTTTTCCTGATCTTATCCTGATCCGGCAAATCCATTACCGTCATAAAATGTAAGGCAATATAGGCAATCTCATCATCTGGTATAAAGCAGTCCAAATAGTCCCCAAAGGGCTCCAGCACTAATCTGCATATGTCAAATACCTCTCCGAACTCTTTTTTTACCTGCATCAATGCCGGATTCACTACCGGTATCCCATATTTCAGCCGGAAATAGGCCAAACGTAAATGCACCAGCATATTTTCTGATATGCCCGCTTTCTTCTTCACCACTGTTCCGGTAATAACTTCAAAACGGTTGATCAGGCTTTGGGACATCTCCTGTAAAAACATGGTCTCCTGATCGTAAAGCTGGAAATACATTTTATCGCCCAAAGTCATGCTTAATAAAAGTACAAATAAATAGTCAATCTCTTCTTTTGGCAAATGAAACATCCGTGACTCATAAAAGGTGGTTACAGCTGCATAAAGAGGGAGGTGGTTCCACATAGGTTCATGGATCAGAGGGGGGGAGTATGTAATGGACTGACAGTGATAGGTCAGTAAACTAATAAAATAAATCACCTGGATTAAATATTCCTTCATAATCGGCAGGCTGAATTCCTTAATAAACGACTCGATCTTGTCTTTTGTCTCTTCATATATAACTTCAAAGGAATTATCCGAAACTGCCAGTGAAATTAATTTTTTACATAGAAAATTGTCCTTTAAGTTAATAATTGCAAGCAATACCAGTGAACGGATTTTAATAGGCTCACCTTCAAAGTAATAACCCAATTTTCTGGAGTATTTTAATTCCACCTTATACAGCCGGCCTATCGTTGAAATTTTCCTTAAATCACTTAAGATTGTATTCTTGCTTGATTGCAGGTTGATTATAAAATGATTCAGACCCAAAGGTTCCCTTGTACAAAAAATCTGAATGCAGATAATCCAGATTTTATTTTCCCCATTGACAATGATTTTCTGATGGGGCAGGTTTAGCCTCATTACTTTGCTGATCGTTTCTTTATTGATCAGAAATCTTCCTCTTGATAATCTGATTAATTCAATCCCGTTATCTTTCAGCAGCTCATTGATCTTACTCACATCATATTCAATCTGCCTTTTGGAACATCCTAATAAATCCATGGCTTTGTTAACAGAAAAATTTCTGTCACTCAGCAAATACTGCAATAAATTGAACGCGCGCTTTTCAATAACTTGCATTGCCCCACCTCTTTTATGCAATATATCACTGACTTTCTTTAATTATTATAATTAAGCATTATTTTCTATATTAATTGATACCTAAATTTGTCTTTTAAAAACCAACAAAAATGTGCTCATATAAAACACAAAAAAATGAGGGCGATCGATGGATCGCCCTCAAGAACATCATAACCGTAAATAAACTTTTCAAATACCACGGCTCATTTCTTTCCCATAAACACCACAATGGACCTAGGCGGAACCAGAAATCGTTTCCCTTCTGCCGCAGGCTCTTTTCCTTCCGGATACATGCCGTTTCCTTCCCCTTTATCCGTATGAAAGACCACATGCCACTGTTCCTTCTTAGGTAAATTGGGGAGATCAAATTCATGAGGCTCCCAGTGCATGTTATAAGCCACATAAAAGTTGTTATCGACCGTACCATCCGGTTTTCTTCCATATTCCCCACAGTAAAAGATCCCAAGCTGGCGCCGGAAATTATCAAATTCCGGGCACCATGCCTTTACTCCATGATAGGAAACATCCGGAAATCCGCATGCCAGATAATCCATGATCCTTGGCTCCTTCGGCATATGGAACACTGGATGAGCCTTTCGAAAGGCGATCACTGCCTTTACAAACTCCAGGATATCCTGATTGGTCTTAACCAGATTCCAGTTCAGCCATGACACCTCATTATCCTGGCAATATGCATTATTATTGCCTGACTGGGAATTGCCGAATTCATCTCCAGCCATAATAAGGGGCGTTCCCTGGCTCAAAAGCAAAAGAAGAAATGCATTGCGAAGCTGCTTTTTTCGAAGTTCCATCACCTTTTTCCGCTTTGTGGGTCCTTCGACTCCGCAGTTCCAGGAATAATTATAGGGACTGCCGTCAAGGTTTTTCTCCCCGTTTTCCTCATTGTGTTTGGTATCGTAAGACACCATATCCATCATGGGAAATCCATTGGTATTGGCCATATAATTGATGACACCGTACCCTGCCGGATTTCGCCTGGTGCGGGAAGCAAGGTTTTTCATCTGTTCCTCGTCTCCCTTTAATACCCGGCGCATATCCACCAGAAAACCGTCATTATACTCACTTAAGTGCTTAATCTTTCCTTCAAATGCCGGATCCCAGGAAACCGCAAACAGCTTGATCCGGCTTAAAAAGGGATCCCGGCCAAGAAGGTCCAGGGGCAGGGTTCCCACCAGATGGATTCCGTCCACATGGAATTCATCCGCCCAGAACCGGACCGCATCAAGTACAAGAGAAGGCGGTTCCTTTCCGGTAAAGACAAGCTCCCCGATCAATTCCAGACCTTCCTTATGAAGAACCTTTATAAGACTTTTAAGCTCCAGAGCCGGATCCTTTTCAGAGGCGTAGGAAGCCTTTGGAGCAAAGTAATAGCCTGACGTATATCCCCAATAATTCAATTTTCCAACAGGTTTATCCACACCAAAAGGGTCTCCGTACCCACGTTCCTGCATGATGACCTCAGAAAATTCATTTACCGGCATCAGCTCCACCGCAGTAATGCCCAATTCTTTCAAGTAAGGGATTTTCTCCCGTATGGCATCAAAGGTCCCTTTATTCTTTACTTTGGAGGAGGCATGCTTTGTAAACCCCCGGTTATGGAGCCGGTATATGATACTGTCCTCATATGGAACCTGAGGAAGCTTGTCCTCTTCCCAGTCAAAATCAGCAAACTCAATGGGAGTTCTTAAAAGGCTTGAAGCGTGTTCAAGATCCCCCCATACCTCCCGTCCGGTAAAACGCTTTCCATAAGGATCAGAAAACAGTTTTCCATCGATTTCAAAGCAGTATTCCAGATTTTCAAAATCCTCTCCAAGAATGGTCATGCTCCATACATCACCTTTTCTAGACTCTGCAGGAAAGGAAAGGGTGTGGACCGGCGTTTCTTCTCCGGACTTAAAGATAAGGACCCTGCATTCCTCTCCTTCCGCAGCCACACACAGGCGTATTCCACCGGATACCTTTGAAAGCCCCATAGAATCGGTTCCCATCTCATGCTTTGCAATCTTGTACTGTCCCATACCGCTTATCTCCTCCGTCTCTTGGTCCGATCCCGGAATAGTTCCTGCTGACTTTTACCGTGCTTCCTATTGGTTCTCAATCTGTTCTGCCAGGTCGTTTAGATACATCCAACGCTCCATTTTCTCTTCCAGCAGCCTTTCCTGTTCTGTCTTTTCCTCCATCAGCGCATTCAGTCTGCTGTAATCGCGGGCAGCTTCTCCCATCTGACTGTCCAGGGCTTCGATCTTTCCCTCCAGGGCCGCTATATCCTCCTCTATGGNNCTATGGTATCCCATTCCTTCTGTTCTTTAAAGGAAAATTTAAGCTTCCGCTCTCCCTTTGGCTTTTCCTTGCTCTTTTTTTCCGTGGCTTCCGAATTTTTTGCAGCTTCCTCATCCTGACCTGGAATACCTTCCGGATATTTCTCCTGAAATGCCGCCTGATAATCGGTAAAGCCTCCCTCATACTGGCTCACCCGGCCCTGGCCTTCAAAGGCAAAGATGCGGTGGACCACCCGGTCCAGAAAATAGCGGTCATGGGAAACCGCGACCACGATCCCCTGAAAGCTGTCAAGATAATCCTCTAAGATCGTTAGCGTCTGGATATCCAGATCATTGGTCGGCTCGTCAAGTAAAAGAACATTCGGCGCTTCCATCAGGATCCGGAGCAGATAAAGCCTTCTTTTCTCCCCGCCGGACAGCTTACTGACAGTGGTATACTGAACGCTTGAGGGAAACAGAAAGCGTTCCAGCATCTGAGAGGCGCTGATGCTTCCATCCTTTGTCTTAACATACTCCGCAACGTTCCGGATGTAGTCAATGACTTTTACGCTGCCATCCATGTCTTCGCTTTCCTGTGAAAAATAACCCATTTTCACGGTCTGTCCTATGGTGACAGTTCCGGCGTCAGGATCCAGCCACCCTGAAATGATCTTCATCAAGGTGGATTTACCGCTTCCGTTAGCCCCAATAATGCCGATTCGGTCATTTTTCAAGAAAACATAAGTGAAGTCCTTCATCAGCACCTTTTCTCCAAAGGCTTTGGTGATTTCATTAAGCTCTACCGTGGTACGCCCCAGGCGGCTTGAAACGGAATCCAGTTCCACCGTCTGATCGATCTTAAGCCCCTCCTGGTCACGAAGGTTCTCATAACGCTGGATATGGGCCTTCTGCTTGGTAGAACGGGCTCTGGCTCCCCGCTGCATCCATTCTAACTCCACTTTAAGGATGGACTGGCGTTTACGCTCTGTGGCCGCCTCCATGTCCATACGCTCTGCCTTCAGCTTTAAATAGCCTTCATAATTCTCCTGATAGTTGTAAAGCTTTCCCTTATCCAGTTCTACAATCCGGTTGGTAACGCTGTCTAAAAAATACCGGTCATGGGTCACCATCAAAAGCGCCCCTCTAAAGCGCTTTAAATAATCCTCAAGCCAGTCCGCCATACTGCTGTCTAAATGGTTGGTCGGCTCGTCAAGGACCAGTAAGTCGGTATTCCCAAGAAGAACACTGACTAATGCCACCCTTTTTCTCTGTCCTCCTGACAGGATCTCCACCTTTGTATCAAATTCCGAAAATCCCAGCCTGGTCAGCATGGACTTTGCCTGGCTTTCTAAATCCCAGACATGCTCATGCCCTTCATTGTCCCGGACAATGCTCTCTAAAATGGTATCGCCTTCATGAAAAATTGGATTCTGGGACAGAAAACGGATATCTAAATTCCGCCCCTTTCCCACGGTCCCCTGATCCGGCTCCTCAAGCCCTGCCACGATCCGGAGCAATGTGGATTTCCCGGTTCCATTAATGCCGATCAACCCGATCTTTTCTCCTTCATTGATGCTGAAGCTGGTATCATCAAAAAGCAGACGTTCCGTATATGATTTTGTTAAATGTTCAATGGTCAGTAAATTCATTCCTTATCGTTCTCTCCTGTCTGGTACTCTCTAGCGGATCACAAGCTCCACAGGGCAGTGGTCGGAGCCTAAGACCTCGGTATGGATGGCTGCGCTTATAAGCCTGTCCTCTAAGCTTTCAGAAACACAGAAATAGTCAATGCGCCAGCCTGCATTTTTCTGTCTGGCACTAAACCGGTAAGACCACCAGGAGTACACGCCTTCCAGCTCTGGATAGAAATAACGGTATGTGTCAATAAAACCATTTTTCAAAAGGAGAGTAAACTTCTCCCTTTCGTCATCGGTAAAGCCTGCATTTTTCCGGTTGGTTTTAGGATTCTTTAAATCGATTTCCTTATGGGCCACATTTAAATCTCCGCAGAAAATCACCGGCTTATTCTCCTCCAGCTTTTTTAAATAGGCAAAGAAAGCCTCCTCCCAGGTCATCCGGTAAGGAAGACGAGCCAGCTCATTCTGGGAATTAGGGGTATAGCAGGTAACCACATAGTATTCCGGATATTCAGCTGCGATCACCCGGCCTTCCCTGTCATGTTCCTCTACGCCGATTCCATAAGCCACTGACAAAGGTATCTCCTTCGTAAATATGGCAGTCCCTGAATAGCCTTTCTTTTCCGCATAATTCCAGTACTGATGGTATCCGGGAAGCTCAAGTTCGATCTGTCCCTCCTGAAGCTTGCTTTCCTGGATACAGAATACATCCGCATCTACTTCGTTAAAATAATCCAAAAAGCCCTTGTCCACGCAGGCGCGAAGGCCGTTTACATTCCAAGAAATCATTTTTTTCATTGTTTTTCACCTCTGATAAAAGATAGAAATAGTATATCATTTTCCCGTGGAATAAGAAAGGGAAGAATTTTAATTCCCGGCCTTTGGCAATTACCGTTGACGAATCCACTTCTTTTGAGATATTCTAATAATAATGAAAGTGAAGGCGTTTCCAATGCTTGAATGACCTGGAGATGGCAGCCTGGAAGTTATGATGAATCACTTAAGTATCAGAAGTTCCATAGTATTAGTTTGACAGAATAAAAAATCATTGAGCTAAGGAGAAATATATGGAATATTGTTTAGGGATAGATATAGGCGGAACATTTATTAAATATGCATTAGCAGATGAAACGTACAATATTGTTGACCGATGGAAAGCTAAAACCAAACGTTTTGACAGCATACATGAATTTTACGATTACATATGTTCTAATATCAAAGACCTCAGCTCAATAAAGCACATAGGAGTAAGCGCTCCAGGGCTTATTGATGAATATTCCAATGTGAAATCTTATGCAGCGGCAAATGTATGCATCATGAAGGAAAGCAATGTTAATTTTGAAATAGGAAAAAGGACAAATAGAAAGGTAGCAACGATCAACGACGCCAAAGCCGCCGGCCTTTGTGAGTTGAAAATGGGAAATGCAAAAGGGAGCAGCTCTTCTGCATTTTTAATAATCGGAACAGGCACCGGTGGATGCTTATGTGATGAGAAAGGTGTTATTTATGGCAAGGATGGCTATGCTGGAGAATTTCACCACTTGCCATTCATGAATTTTAAGACTGGAACCCTTGACAGACAAGGGGATTATTCCGCAATGACAGCTCTAATTAAAATATATAATAGTAAGTCAGCTTCAGAAGATAAGGCTATCTATGGAAACGAAGTATGTGATAAATATTTAAATGGGGACAGAATCGCTACAGAAGCAGTTGATGAATGGATAAATAATATATCCATTCAATTGCTGACCATAACTGTATTTTATAATCCGGAAATCATATGTATCGGTGGAGGAATATCGGAAGAAGCCTGGTTTATTGAAGCTGTCAGAGAAAAGTTTCAGAGCGCATGCAAGAGCTTTTTTAAAGGCGAAGAATTTATAACGACTAAAATTGATAAATGCAGTTATAACAATGATTCAAATCTATTAGGCGCAATTATTAATGTAAATGAAATGCTTAAATAACATTGCAATCAGGAAATTTCAATGCGGAGAGGGTGTCTCAAAGGAGTTTTTCCTCTAAGACACCCTCAATCAGGTTCTTATCCTATCTTATTATTTCCCCTGCCACTTTTTCCGTTCCACGAACTGTCCCATAAAAAAGGCCAGAACGCCTACCCCGATACCGGTCTGGATACAAAAGAGCAGGCTTTCCACTTCTCCTGGAAGCTCCCCGTCGATGAAGGTTTCCATTACCGGTGTAAACCATGGCTCATATTCCGTTCCCTGGATTTCCGATATCATCTGGCTTCCTGCATCATCAGAACCGCCGAATTCGGCTCCCTTTAAGGCAAAGAGGGGAACCGCTGCAATCAGGAAAGCTAAAATCAGGAGAGTTGCTACGATCTTTTTGTTTTTACTGGTCATATTACTGAACCTCCTTTGAAAATCCAATTGCCTTCAGCTCCGGAAGGGCATAAGTTTCAAGGGTGATGATGATCACTGTGGTGAGGATTCCCTCAATAATTGCAAGGGGAAGCTGAGTTGGAGCGAATACTCCTAAAAACTTAACGGCAGAAGCAAATACGCCGCCTGTTTCCGACGGATAGGCCAGCGCAAGCTGAATGCTGGTCACACAATATGTAAACAGGTCACCGATCATCGCTGCCAGGAAAATGCTGACCAGTTTGTTTACCTTCAGCATTTTTAATAATTTATAAATTCCAAAAGACACGAA
>DJBG01000121.1:519-31804 GCA_002429965.1 Hungatella sp. UBA5982 | reverse complement strand
GAGGCTACCAGGGCAACCGTGACGGAAGACCACAGGGACCACGTACAGGCAGAGATGCGGCTCCAAAGTCCTTTGATACTCCAATCCAGGCAAAACCTACCAGTAACAGAGCCACAAAGAACGCTTATAAAAACGACAGATTTGATAAAAGAGATAAAGATGACGAGGCCAAGAAAAGGGCACAGGTTAAGGGCGGAAAGACCTTAAAGGGTACGGTTCAGCCTCCGATGCATGTAGAGCCTAAGGTAGAAGAGATAAAGACCATAACGCTCCCGGATGTTATGACCATTAAGGAGCTGGCTGAGAAGATGAAGCTTCAACCCTCTGCCATTGTAAAGAAGCTGTTTTTACAGGGCAAGATCGTTACGCTTAATACCGAAATCGACTTTGAGCAGGCAGAAGAGATCGCCATGGGATATGATGTTCTCTGCGAGAAGGAAATAAAAGTAGATGTTATTGAGGAGCTGCTGAAAGAGGAAGAGGAAAATGTGGCAGATATGGCTTCCAGACCGCCGGTAGTATGCGTTATGGGCCATGTAGACCATGGTAAAACGTCCCTTCTTGATGCTATCCGCCAAAGCCATGTAACCTCCAGGGAGGCAGGCGGAATCACGCAGCATATTGGTGCTTATACCGTTGAAGTAAACGGAGAAAAGATCACATTTTTGGATACTCCGGGACACGAAGCCTTTACCGCCATGCGTATGAGAGGTGCTCAGTCTACTGATATCGCAATTCTTGTAGTAGCAGCCGATGACGGTGTGATGCCTCAGACCGTGGAGGCAATCAACCATGCTAAGGCAGCCGAAGTGGAGATCATTGTCGCTATTAATAAGATTGATAAACCAAGTGCCAATATTGATAAGGTAAAGCAGGAATTGTCAGAATATGAACTGATTCCCGAGGACTGGGGCGGAAGCACCGTATTTGTTCCGGTTTCTGCCCATACAAAGGAAGGCATCAAGGAACTTCTGGAAATGATCCTTCTAACCGCAGAAGTAAAAGAATTAAAGGCAAATGCGAACCGCCGGGCAAGAGGTCTTATTATTGAGGCTGAGCTTGATAAGGGCAAAGGACCGGTTGCTACTGTACTGGTTCAGAAGGGAACCCTTCGCGTAGGTGATACGGTTACCGCTGGCTCCTGTTACGGAAAAGTCCGCGCCATGATGGATGACAAGGGCCGCAGAGTAAAAGAAGCAGGTCCATCCACTCCGGTTGAGATTTTAGGACTTAACGATGTTCCAAATGCAGGCGAAGTCCTGGTCGGAACCGAAAACGAGAAAGAAGCAAGAACCTTTGCTGAGACATTTATTTCCGAAGGAAAGAATACATTACTGGAAGATACAAAGGCTAAATTATCACTGGATGACTTATTCAGCCAGATTAAGGCCGGTAACATCAAGGAGCTTCCGCTCATCGTGAAGGCGGATGTACAGGGTTCCGTGGAAGCGGTAAAGCAGAGCCTTGTGAAGCTGTCTAATGAAGAGGTTATGGTAAAGGTGATCCACGGAGGCGTAGGCGCAATTAATGAGTCTGACGTTTCCCTGGCTTCCGCATCAAATGCGATCATCATCGGCTTTAACGTAAGACCGGATGTGACTGCAAAATCCATAGCGGACCGGGAAAAAGTGGATATGAGGCTTTACAAGGTAATTTATCAGGCTATTGAGGATGTAGAGGCAGCTATGAAGGGCATGCTTGATCCTGTGTTTGAAGAGAAGATCATTGGCCACGCAATCGTGCGCCAGACCTTTAAAGCATCCGGCGTAGGTACCATTGCAGGCTCCTACGTAATGGATGGAAAGTTCCAGAGAGGCTGCAGCGTCCGCATCACACGTGGCGGTGAAAAGATCTACGATGGTCCTCTGGCTTCCTTAAAGAGATTTAAGGATGATGTGAAGGAAGTTGCAACAGGTTACGAGTGCGGCCTTGTATTTGAGAAGTTTAATGATATCCAGGAAGACGATATGATTGAAGCATATGCCATGGTAGAGGTTCCCCGCTAGGAACCTGCATCCTGGAATTTTGAAAAGATGAGCCCGTAATGCGGGCTGGTCTTTTTGAAACTGCGGACAAAAAGCGAAAGGAATAACATGCGTAAAAACAGTATAAAGAATACAAGAATCAACATGGAGGTCCAGAGGGAGTTAAGCGAAATCATCCGTCTGGGAATCAAAGATCCAAGAATCCATCCCATGACTACCGTGATTGACGTCCAGGTTACCCCGGATTTAAAATTCTGTAAGGCATTCATCAGTATTCTGGGAGATGAGGAGGCCGGAAAGGCTACCATTGAAGGATTAAAGAGTGCAGAAGGCTACATCCGCCGTGAATTGGCAAGGAGAGTGAACCTTCGCAACACGCCGGAAATCAAGTTTATTCTGGACCAATCCATTGAATATGGAGTAAATATGTCCAAATTAATAGACGAGGTAACAAAAGATATCAGAGATTAGGGAGGTGCCCTTGTGAGTTTTTTTGACACAGTGCTTGAAGATGTAAAAACGGTAGCAATCATCGGTCATGTCCGTCCGGATGGGGACTGCGTCGGTTCCTGTCTGGCGGCTTACAACTATCTGGAAGAGCATCATCCGGAAGTGAAGGCTGTGGTTTATCTTGAGACCCCACCTTCAAAATTTGATTATCTCAGGAATTTTAGCCGCATTGTCAGCGACTTTACAGAGGATAAGGAATATGATCTCTGTGTTTGTCTTGACAGCAGCGATACGCTCCGGTTCGGAGAGGCATTAAAGTTCTTCACTACCGCAAAAAAAAGTCTCTGTGTGGATCACCACGTTACCAATTTAAGATACGCAAAAGAGAATATAGTACAGGATGATGCCAGTTCGACCTGTGAGGTGCTCTACGGCCTTTTGGATGAAAATAAGATCACCAGGGAGATAGCGGAATGCATTTATACGGGCATCATCCATGATACCGGAGTGTTTAAATATGACTGCACCTCGAGGAAAACCATGGAGATTGCAGGGAAGTTAATGGAAAAGGGCATCGATTTTTCAAAGATCATTGATGACAGCTTTTACCGGAAAACCTATATCCAGAACCAGATCCTGGGCAGGGCTTTACTGGAGAGCATAACCTTTCATAATAACCGGTGCATTTTCAGTGCCATAAGCAAAAGAGACATGGATTTTTACGGTGTCACCGGTGCAGATATGGATGGAATCATTGATCAGCTTCGAATCACAGAGGGTGTGGAATGCGCCATATTCATGTATGAGGTCTCCTGCAGGGAGTATAAGGTGAGTCTGCGCTCCACCACGGATCTTGATGTGAGTAAAATTGCCGTTTATTTCGGCGGCGGCGGTCATAAAAAAGCGGCCGGCTGTACCATGGCAGGAAGCGTTCATGACGTAATCAACAATCTGTCGAACCAGATTGCAAAACAGCTTAACTAGGAGACAGGAGCTATGGCAGACGGCATTATCAATGTATACAAAGAAAAAGGATTTACCTCTCATGACGTTGTGGCGAAAATGAGAGGTATTTTAAAGCAGAAAAAGATAGGTCATACAGGAACCCTGGATCCAATGGCAGAAGGAGTGCTGCCCGTATGCTTAGGAAAGGCGACCAAGCTTTGCGATATGCTGACGGATAAGACCAAAACCTATGAGGCAGTCCTGCTTCTGGGCAGGGAAACCGATACCCAGGACACTACGGGAGAAGTTCTGGCGGAATATCCGGTCAATATAGATGAGGCTCAGGTGAAGGAATCTGTGCTCAGCTTTCTGGGCCATTACGATCAGATTCCTCCCATGTATTCTGCTTTAAAGGTGAATGGAAAAAAGCTTTATGAGCTGGCCAGAGCCGGAAAAGAAGTGGAGCGGAAAGCCAGGCCCGTGGAGATATTGGAGATCCGTGTAGACCGGATAGAACTTCCCCGGGTAACCATGACCGTGACCTGTTCCAAGGGAACCTATATCCGGACCCTTTGTTATGATATCGGAAGAAAGCTTGGCTGCNNGATGCATGGAATCCCTTCTCCGCACCCAGGTTTCCGGGTTTTGCTTAAAGGACAGCCTTACTTTGGCCCGGATCGAGGAACTTCGGGATTCGGGAACCTTGGAAGGCCATATCCTGGCTGTGGACAAGATGTTTTCAGAGTATCCGGCCCTTAAGATGAAGCCGGATTTTGACAAGCTGGTGCATAATGGAAATCCCTTTTACAGGAACCAGGCAGAGGGAGATACCAGGGTTCCTGAAGGGCCTGTAAGGGTATATGACAGCAGGAACCAGTTCATCGGAGTTTACGGACCAGACAGAGAGATGAAGCTTCTTAAGCCTCAAAAGGTATTTCTGGGAGGAACGCCTTAAGGCATACTGGTAAGCCCGGAAAGCAGGGCAAGAGAGAGGAAACCCCTTCCAGGGATCCCTATATGCCCTGAGAAGCCGTGCAAGAGAGAGGAACGCCTTGGGAGGCATACCTTTATGCCCAGAACGCAGGGCAGGAAAGAGGAAATGAATCATGGAATATATAACCGGAACCAGAGAATTTCAGATTGAAGAGCCTGCGGTCGTAACCCTGGGGAAATTTGACGGACGCCACAGAGGCCACCAGAAGCTGTTAAAGCGGATGAGAGAGATAAAGGAAGTAAAAGGGTATAAGACGGCTGTCCTTACCTTTGACATGTCCCCTAATGCCCTCATGAAAGGTAGCCTCCAGAAGGTTATTACTACTAATCTGGAGAGAAAAAATAATCTGGAAAAGATCGGTATCGATTATCTAGTGGAATATCCATTTACAGAGGAAACCTCTCATATGGAGCCGGAGGAATTCGTAAAGCGTGTTCTGGCAGGCCAGATGAATGCCAGGATCATCGTAGTTGGCACGGATTGTTCCTTTGGGTATCAGGGAGCGGGAAATGCGGACAGCCTTAACCAGTGGAAAAACCGGTATGGATATGAACTGATCGTTATTCCAAAAGAGCAGGATGACCACCGGGATATCAGCAGTACTTACATCATAGAACAGCTGGATGCCGGAAATATGGAAAAGGCCAACGAACTTTTGGGAGAGCCATATGCCATACATGGAACCGTGGTCCACGGCAACCATATCGGAGGGACTGTTCTTGGATTCCCCACGGCCAATATCATGCCTACGCCGGAAAAACACCTTCCATTATTCGGCGTGTATGTGTCCAAAGTATATGTAGAAGGTACTTATTATGGGGGTATTACCAACATCGGAAGAAAGCCCACGGTGGAGGGAATTTCACCTGTTGGTGCAGAAACTTTTATTTATGGTATAAATGAGGATATTTATGGAAAGACTATAGAAGTACAGCTTTTGCATTTTGTCCGTCCTGAACGGAAATTTGAAGGGCTGGAACAATTAAAGGCACAGATCGGGAAGGACAGAGANNCAAAAAGTGAGGTATGGAACCTTCAACTCAATCTTTCAGAATCTTGGAGTGAGTGTGGTGGAGGATTCCTTGAACATCAGGAAAGAACCAAAGAATGATGCGGAAATCGTGGGGAAATTGAAAAACCATGCCGGCAGCAGTGTGCTGTCAGAAGTAAATGGCTGGTATAAAATAAAGTCAGGACAGGTAACCGGTTATGTATACGGAAAATATCTGGTCACCGGACAGGAAGCCAGAGCAATTGCCTACTATAATATGAGGCTGATGCTCCGGGTAGACACCGAAACCCTTCGGGTCCGCAGCAAACCGAATACGGATTCTGAAGTACTGGGCAAGATTCACGAAGGTGAAACTTATTCTTTTATCTCCCGCAGCGGGGGATGGGCGAAAATCCAGTATAAGGGTCAGACAGCTTATGCATATATACCGGAAAATGCCACGGTCGCATATACCATACCTGAAGCGGAAAGTAGCAGTGATCTTCGTGATCAGGTCGTAAACTATGCGGTCGGGTTTGTGGGGAACCCATACCAGTGGGGCGGCACCAATCCCAATACGGGGGCGGACTGCTCAGGTTTTATCCAGTATGTCATGGAGAATGCCGCAGGAGTCCATTTAGACCGTACCTCCAGGCAGCAGGCCGAAGAGGGAGAAGTCATACCGGCTTCCAGCATGGAGCCTGGCGACTTGCTGTTCTACGCAAGTGGAAGGCAAATCGACCATGTGGCCATGTATATTGGAAAGGGAAAGATCGTCCATGCGGCAAACCGCAGGAGCGGGATCAAAATCTCCTCCTGGAATTACAGAAAGCCGGTCACCATACGACGGGTGATCCAGTGACAATGACAGTAAAAACAAACGCAAAGGTTGCAGATTGACGCCCCGTAAGAAAGGGGCCGCCTGACTGCAACCTTTGTTTTTAGTCCTTCTTTTTTCCAAGATAAGCCGCTTTTACCGACTCGTCGGCCAACAGCTTTTTCCCGGATCCTGACAAGGTAATCCGCCCGGTTTCCAGCACGTAGCCGATATCGGCCGTATGAAGGGCCATATTGGCGTTCTGTTCGATGAGGAGCACTGTTACTCCCTTCTTATTGATCTCCCGGATAATGGAGAAAATATCCTTTACAATCAATGGAGCAAGCCCAAGTGAGGGTTCATCCATCATGAGGATCTTTGGCTGGCTCATAAGAGCTCTGGCAACTGCCAGCATCTGCTGTTCGCCTCCTGATAGGGTTCCGGAAAGCTGCCAGCTCCTTTCCTTCAACCGGGGAAATAAATCATAGACCCAGTCAATATCTTCCTTAAGATCGTCATTTCTTAAATAAGCTCCGATCTTGATATTTTCAATAACTGTCATATCCGGAAACACATGGCGCCCTTCCGGCACCAGGGCAATTCCCTTAGATATGATATCCGGCGTATCTTTGCCGATCAATTCTTCCCCATCCAGGGTGATGCTGCTTCCTGCAGATGGTTTCACCAGCCCGACAATAGACTTTAAGGTGGTGCTTTTTCCTGCCCCATTGGCCCCGATCAAGGTTACAATGCTCTTATCCGGCACTTCAAAGGAAATTCCTTTAACGGCTTCAATTCCGCCGTAATTCACTCGCAAGTTATCAATCTTCAGCATCGTCGCTCACCCCCAGATATGCTTCAATTACCCGTTCATTGTTCTGGATTTCATCAGGAGTTCCCTGTGCGATCAGCTTGCCGAAATCCAGAACATAGATGCGGTCCGAAATCTGCATGACAAGATCCATATGGTGCTCGATCATGAATACGGTAAGATGGTAGGAATCCCGGATCTGTTTGATAAAATCCGTTAAATCCTGGGTTTCCTGGGGATTCATGCCTGCAGCCGGTTCGTCAAGAAGCAGAAATTTCGGCTCCGTTGCAAGGGCTCTTGCGATTTCCAGACGCCTCTGTAAGCCGTAAGGAAGGGAAGAGGCAATCTCATTCTTTAAATGAAGCAGGTTCTGTTCCTCTAAAAGGGCAGTGGTCTCCACCCGCATCCGTTCCTCTTCCTTACGGTTTAGCCGGAGGGTTGCGGAAAATACGTTCTGCTTAGCCCGCATGTGCTTGGCAATGAGCACATTGTCGAATACGGTCAGTTGTCCGAAAAGGCGGATGTTCTGGAAGGTACGGGCAATGCCCTTTTTTGTGATCACATCCGGTGTGCTGCTGATCACCGGAATGGGCCTCGGTGTTACTTCCCCCAGATACGTTTTTTTCATTTTTCCCTTTGGTGCGTTGGAAAGAATGGTTTCCCCCATAAAATCCACCTGCCCGAAGGTAGGCTCATAAATACCGGTAACACAGTTAAATGCGGTTGTCTTTCCCGCGCCGTTGGGGCCGATTAAGGCCACGATCTCTCCCTGGTTTACGTCAAGGGTTAAACCGTTTACAGCCACAACGCCGCCGAACTGCATGGTAATGTCCTTCATATGGAGCACGTTATTCGGAGTTTTTGCTGTGTTTGACATTATGCGTTATCTCCCTTCTGTGCTTTGCTTTTCCTCTTTAGCCTGGATGGAATGCTGCGGATAAGCCGTCCTAGCCCCTCCCAGGAAAATTCGTTGCTGCCCATGATCCCGCGGCGGTAGAAGAGCACCACAGCCATNNTGACCATACGGAAACCGGAGCGGAACAGGGGTACTTCAAATCCTCCGATAACCAGAGGGTTATCAAAGAAACGGAGCCATTCTCTTCCCGCGGTGACCAGGAAGGCGCCGATGACACTTCCCGTAATACTTCCGATACCTCCAAGGACTACGATCAGCAGGATATCGTAGGTTAAGTTGATGGAAAAGGTCTTTGAATCAATGGAGCGCATGAATATGGCCAGAAGTCCTCCTCCTACGCCTGTGAAAAAAGAAGAGATGACAAAGGCCAGCTCCTTGTAACGGAATAAGTTAAGTCCCATGGCCTGAGCGGCCACTTCATCTTCACGGAGAGCCTTAAACGCGCGTCCGTAAGAGGAATTAATGAGAAGGACCATTAAAAGGATGCAAAGGGCCGGGAGCCCAAAGGCTGTAAATAAGTTGGGAAAACCGGGAATACTTTTTAATCCGTAAGAACCGTTGGTGATCCTGTCTAACTGGGGAGCCGCAATGACAGCCCGGATGATCTCGGAAAAGCCCAGGGTTGCAATGGCCAGATAATCACTTTTTAACCGGAGCACCGGAATGCCGATAAGGGCGGCCATGGCTGCAGCAAGGAGTCCTGCGATAATAAGGGCAAGCCAGTAAGGGCATTGCAAGTTTGCGATAGCAGGAGAGATGCCGTTAACGTAGTAAACGCTTGCCCTGCTGTCAACAGGAATGGTAAGGATGGCTACAGTATAGGCTCCGATTGCCATGAAACCGGCCTGGCCTAAGGAGAATAATCCAGTAAAACCTGTAAGCAGGTTCATGGAAACGGCAACCACCGCGTAAATGGCACTTCTCTCCAGGATGGAGATCTGATAGCTGTACTGGGCACTGTTAGCCTGTAAGAAAGCCAGCAGGCCGATGATGACCAGAAGAGCGGCCAGGGTATAAAGTTTGTTTTTGGAAACTGCTTTTTTCTTCATAATGGGCACCTCACACTTTATCGGTCGTCTTCTCGCCGAACAGTCCCGTAGGCTTGATCAGGAGAATGATGATTAACAGAACAAAGGTAAATGCGTCGCTGAAGGTGGAATATCCCATGGCTACCAGGGCGGTTTCGCCCAGGCCTAAGATAAAGCCTCCGATCACGGCGCCTGGAATGCTGCCGATGCCGCCGAATACTGCGGCAACAAAGCATTTTAAGCCAGGCAGGGAGCCGGAAAAGGGGAATACGGTCATACGGTCCGTAAAATAAAGCACGGACCCGGCAGCTGCTAAAAGGGAGCCAATGGCAAAGGTAAAGGTGATGATGCGGTTAATTTTGATTCCCATAAGGGCGGCAGTATCATAATCCTTTGCAACTGCGCGCATGGCCATGCCGATTTTTGTCTTATTGATCAGGGCGATAAGTCCATAAACAATGATAAGGGTCAGGACCGGCGTTAAGAATGTGACAAAGGATGCGGAAAGGCCGCCGATCTGGTAGATCTTTTTAAGAAAGGGAATTTCCGGATATCCCTTTGGCAGAGCTGTGAACAGATAGGTTGCTAAGTTCTGCAAAAGGTAAGAGACGCCGATGGCAGAAATCATGACGGACATTCTGGGAGCGGTGCGTAAGGGGCGGTAAGCTACCCGTTCAATGGATACGCCTAATAATACGGTGACCAGTAATACCAATGGTATAGAAATGTACCATGGAAAACTTGCCATGGCAAATATCATAAAATAACCGGCCATCATGAAGATGTCGCCGTGGGCGAAGTTGATGAGCCGCAGGATACCGTAAACCAGGGTATAGCCAATGGCAATCAGCGCATAGGCGCCGCCCAGGGAGATACCGGTCAGGCACTGCTGTAAAAAGGTTGTAAGACTCATGTGGCGTGATGCCTCCTATCTGTTGAGTATGTAATATGGCTTATCGGAACTTGCGAAGCAGGTTTCGATAAAAGGGCTGTCTTTTAGCCCGTTCATCCGATTATCGGAAGTGCTTTCTGCTTCTGATAATATGTAATGAATTACGCGGCATTCGCCGAATGAAAATGCAAGTATTTCCGTTCGGCTCATTATGTGCGCAAATGGAACGAGTGGGGAAGGAAATACGTCCCCACTCATCTGGTAATGACTGCGTTGTCACGGTATCTTTGATTATTTTACCGTAGTAGTTGTTAAGAATTTAAACTTGCCGTTTTCAATGGTCTTGATGAACGCCATGTCTTTCTTGGCATCTCCATTTTCATCAAAGGATATGCTTCCGGTAACGCCGTCAATGGATACGCCTTTTAATGCATCACGGATGGCTGTGCCGTCTGTGGAACCTGCGGTTTCAATTGCCTTTAATGCACAGAGGTAAGCATCATAGCCCAATGCAGATACGGCCGGGATGATTTCGTCCTGCTTATTTTCCTTTAAATAGCCCTTAAAGCCGGAGATGAAGGAAGCAGCTTCCTCATTGGCCGGTTCCGCTTCGTCAAAGAAAGTGGAAAGGACGACGCCTTCTGCGGAATTGCCGGCGTTTTCGATGATGGTGGATTTCTCCCAGGTATCACCGGCAGCGATGGTAGCTGTAATTCCAAGTTCACGGGCCTGTTTGATGATGAGAGGAGCCGTGGTTATGGAGGATGGTGCAAAGATGATGTCAGGATTCTGAGCCTTGATGTTTGTAAGGATCGCCTTAAAGTCGGTCTGGTTGGTCTGGAACTGTTCTTCGCTTACAATCGTGCCGCCTAAGCCTGTAAACGCTGTCTTGAAGAAGGAACCAAGGCCGGAGGAATAATCATCTCCTAACTGGGTAACGACGGCAGCCGTCTTTGCCCCGTTGTCATTGGCATAATTGGCCATAACCGTACCCTGGAACGGATCCAGGAAGCATACCCGGAAGTAGAAATCATTTCCCTGGGTTACCTGAGGGTTGGTACAGGAGGCGCCTATGGCAGGAATTTTAGCATCTGCAAATATCTGTCCTGCAGCAATGGAAACACCGGAGCCGTAGCTTCCAAGCACTACGGAAACCTTTTCGCTCACAAGCTTCTGCGCTGCGTTGACGGCTTCTGTTTTATCGGATTTGTTATCCACTTCCACCAGTTTCACCTGATACTCCTCTCCTCCGATTTTAACCGTTGGATGGGTCTTGTTTGCGTAACGCATTCCCAGGACTTCCTGTAACCCACCGCCTCCGTTTTCTCCGGTGGTAGGTTCAAACACACCGATCTTGACGACCTTTGCTCCGCCGGAGGCAGAAGATGAGGAACCAGTGCTGCAGCCGGCGACCAGGCTGGCGCTCATACATGCTGCAAGAGTGATTGCAAATACTTTTTTCAATTTCATAATGATTATCCTCCTTTATGTGTATCTCATACAAATACAACTGTCTCTCGTGCAGATACACGTTGCATTATATTATATACAGAAGATTGAAAAAGTGCAAGAAAAAAATGAAAGAAAATAATAATTTAAAGAAAAAAATTAGTTTTGCAATAAAACAGGGAGTCCGGGCTCTTTGATAAGAGTCCGGACTCCCTGTTTTTACCTGGAAATCCAATTGTTTACTGGTTTTCAATGGCNNGAATTCCCGGAACAGCGGATGCGGTCTGTTCGGCCTTGATTTAAACTCCGGATGAGCCTGGGTGGCGATGAACCAGGGATGGGAAGGAATTTCCACCATTTCCACGATCCGTCCATCCGGGGAGATGCCGGAGAGCTTCATTCCCGCGTTTTCCAGATCTTCCCGGTAGTCATTGTTTACCTCATAGCGGTGCCTGTGACGCTCATGGATC
This sequence comes from Hungatella sp. UBA5982, assembly GCA_002429965.1. Lineage (GTDB taxonomy): Bacteria > Bacillota > Clostridia > Lachnospirales > Lachnospiraceae > Lacrimispora. The sequence continues at coordinate 20,056 of DJBG01000121.1, read as the reverse complement.
AGCTCTTCCCCATATACGTTATAAGCCTTGGAAGACTTGTCCAGAACACAGGGATAGGAACCCAGGCGAAGAGTTCCTCCGATGTCTTCGATGCCGTTCTGGTCCGGCATTAAGTGGATGACCGGATGGGTGGTGTCTGCATCAAGTTCTGAGGTATGGGCGTCGTCAAAGCCAGCCACATGGCGGGCAAATTCCACGATGGCCATCTGCATTCCAAGGCAGAGACCAAGGAATGGGATGTTGTTTTCCCGGGCATAACGGATGGATGAATTNNTCCACTTAATATGAACCTTGGCCCGGTGGAAGACACCGCCGTGCTTTAATGATTCCACTACGGAAATATAGGCGTCGTGGAGCTGGATGTACTTGCCCACAAGGGCGACTGTCACTTCCTTTTCCGGATGCTTCCAGTTTTCGATCATGGAAGTCCACTCTGCTAAGTCCGGCTTGGGGCATGGGAGATTTAAGCTTTCACATGCGACTTCCGCTAAATGCTCTTCCTCCATGGCAAGAGGGAGTTCATACAATACTTCCACATCCAGGTTTTGGAGTACATGGGTCTTGGGAACGTTACAGAATTGTGCGATTTTGCTTCGGATTCCGTCATCAAGGGGCAGTTCGGAACGGCATACGATGATGTCGGGCTGGATACCCATTCCCTGTAAATCTTTTACACTGGCCTGGGTTGGTTTGGTTTTAAGTTCGCCGGAAACCTTTAGATATGGAACCAGGGTCACGTGGATGAGAATGACATTCTCGTGGCCTGCTTCGTGCTGGAATTGACGGATCGCTTCAAGGAATGGCTGGCTTTCGATGTCGCCTACCGTTCCGCCTACTTCTATGATGGCGATTTCTGTTTCAGAGGAGTTGCTGTTGCTGCAGTGAAAACGGCTTTTGATTTCGTCGGTAATGTGAGGGATAACCTGTACGGTGCCTCCCCCGAAGTCCCCGCGCCGTTCACGGGTCAGTACGGTCCAGTAGACCTTACCGGTGGTAACGTTGGAATTCTGAGTCAGGTTTTCGTCGATAAAACGTTCGTAGTGGCCAAGGTCAAGATCGGTTTCAGCGCCGTCTTCGGTGACGAAAACCTCACCATGCTGTACCGGATTCATGGTTCCTGGATCAATGTTGATGTACGGATCAAATTTCTGCATCGTGACTTTGTAGCCTCTGGCCTTCAGCAGACGTCCAAGAGATGCTGCGGTAATACCTTTGCCAAGCCCGGACACGACGCCTCCGGTGACAAATACGTATTTCACTGACATAACAGTGTAACCTCCTTTTGTGATAGTATGTGAATATTTTTAAAAATGACATTATACAGCTATTTTTTGAAAAAATCCAGAGTCTTATGAAAAAAACTTAGAATATTAAGTGTAAAATTCTGTATGGAAGCTTTCATATGATTAAGAAGGTCATGATTGTTAAATAAAACCAGCCAGGGTGTTTATAAGGATTTAATAATTCTTTTCTTGATTTATGGGGAAACTGACACTATAATGATAGAGGTATATAATGGGTAGAAACTATCCGGATTGGAGAATTCACACAGATGGATAACAAGAATCAAAATAATAATAAGATGCCGAAGAATACCCAGGCCATCGCCATATGGGTCATCGCGTTTCTTATTGCGGTAGCAGGGATCTCATATCTGCACGGCGCGATTACGACGAGGACCAATATAGAACTGAGTTATGATACCTTTATGAATATGGTAGATGAAAAGCAGGTGGAGTCGGTAAATGTTGAGGATACAAAGATTACCATAAACCCCAAGAAGACCTGGGAAGGATATAAACCTGGCGTTACCTATTATACGGTAAGGATGGACAACGATTTAAATCTGGCGGAGCGCCTTCGCACTGCCGGAGTGGAAACCCTTCGGACCCGCCGTGACGGTAACTTTTTCATTCAGACCATTGTCAGCTACTTACTCCTGTTTGCAGCCATGGGATTCCTTTTGAACTTCATGATGCGCAGGGTCGGCGGAGGCGGACTCATGGGCGTCGGAAAGAGCAACGCCAAGGTTTATGTGCAGAAGGAAACAGGTATTACATTTAAGGATGGGGCGGGGGAAGATGAGGCAAAGGAATCCTTAACTGAAATCGTGGATTTCCTCCATAATCCGGGAAAATATACAAAGATCGGTGCAAAGCTTCCCAAGGGAGCGCTTCTTGTAGGACCTCCCGGAACGGGAAAAACCCTGCTTGCCAAGGCGGTTGCAGGAGAGGCCCATGTTCCTTTTTATTCTCTGTCCGGTTCTGATTTTGTAGAGATGTTTGTAGGTGTGGGAGCTTCCCGTGTCCGGGATTTATTTAAGCAGGCCCAGGAATCCGCTCCCTGTATTATTTTTATTGACGAGGTAGATGCCATCGGAAAGAGCCGTGATTCCAAATTTGGCGGAGGAAACGATGAGAGAGAGCAGACCTTAAACCAGCTGCTTTCTGAGATGGATGGTTTTGATTCCTCTAAGGGACTTTTAGTGCTGGCGGCCACCAACCGCCCTGAGATCCTGGATCCTGCCCTTCTCCGTCCGGGCCGGTTTGACCGCCGGATCATTGTAGATAAGCCGGATTTAAAAGGCCGTGTGGATATCTTAAAGGTTCATTCCAGGGATGTGCTTCTTGACGATACCGTCGATATAGATGCCATTGCTCTGGCAACCTCAGGAGCCGTTGGTTCCGATCTTGCCAACATGATCAATGAATCCGCCATCCTGGCGGTGAAAAACGGCCGGCATGCGGTGTCTCAGAAGGACTTATTTGAGGCTGTGGAAGTGGTGCTGGTAGGTAAAGAGAAAAAGGACCGTGTCCTTAACAAAGAGGAGCGGCGCATTGTTTCTTATCACGAAGTGGGACATGCTCTGGTCAGCGCCCTTCAAAAGGATTCGGAACCTGTGCAGAAGATCACCATCGTTCCAAGGACTATGGGTGCTTTGGGATACGTAATGCATGTACCGGAAGAAGAAAAGTTCTTAAATTCCAGGAAAGAGCTTCATGCCATGCTGGTAGGCTATCTGGCCGGCCGCGCGGCAGAGGATATTGTCTTTGACACCGTAACCACAGGTGCAGCCAATGATATTGAACAGGCCACCAAGGTGGCGCGGGCTATGATCACCCAGTACGGCATGTCGGAGAAATTCGGCCTTATGGGACTGGCAACCAAAGAAGACCAGTACTTAAGCGGACGTACTGTAATGAACTGTGCGGAAGCCACTGCTTCCCAGGTGGATGATGAAGTCATGAAAATGCTCAAGGAAGCTTATGAAGAAGCCAAGAGCCTTCTGTTGGATAACCGGGATGTAATGGATAAGATCGCAGAATTCCTGATTGAGAGAGAGACCATTACCGGTAAGGAATTCATGAAGATATTCCGGGAGGCAAAGGGAATTCCGGAGCCAAAGGAAGAGAATAAGAATTCCGAAAAAAGCGAAGAGTCAAAGGAAGTGGAAGACGGACTTTCCGATTGGACGGATGAAAAGAAGGAAATAAAAGAATCCGTTATTGATGTTGGAAATGTTAAAGATTAATGTTTGAGAAACGTCAGGCAGCTGATGCATGGACAGAGCCGTGCAGCAGCTGCTTTTTTCATCCTTTGTCTACCTGTTTGGTGAAAGGTATTGACCAAAGTAATAATACGTGTTATCATGTCTTGTATAGGAATACGTGTTAAGCTGTGTTGTTATTTTTACAGTAATATGTTAAAATATTCCATAGTGTATAGCAAAAACGGGTAAAGATTCGGAGCAGGAGGTTGCTATGGAGGAGTTTCACGATAATATTGCAACACCATTATATCAGCAGTTATATGATACCATATTGGCTAAAATAAAATCAGGGGAATATCCAGTAGGATACATGATTCCATCGGAAGCGAAGCTAAGTGAAATGTATAAGATCAGCCGCGTTACGGTACGCAGTGGCATACAGAAACTATGTAACGAGAACATTCTGGAAAAGAAGCATGGAAAAGGAACATTTGTCACCATGCCAGTTTATATGGATACAATATCGGAAGAAGGAAGCTTTACTAAGTCTTGCTTGAAAATGGGGAAAAGACCAAGTACGAAGATCATTTCAAAAGGGCTGATAGAGGGGGACAAGTGGATTACCAGACATCTGGGAATTGATGAAGGGGAAAGGGTGATCTGCATAAAGAGGCTGCGCTTGGTTAACGATGTGGCGTCCATTCTGGAAGAAGATTATTTTCATGCCAATCTGGAGTTTATCTTAAACGAAGATGTAGAGAATAATCAACTGATGGATATTATAAGAAAACGAACTGGCAAAAAAGCTCATTCTTTTAATGACATTATGGATATTAAGTATGCGAATAAAGAGCAATCGGAAGTGCTTGGCTGTGTAGTGGGAATGCCACTTCTGTGCGTCAGCCAGAGCGTGCTTGGGGATCAGGGACAGATTCTATACTTTAACCAGCAGTATATCAGAACAGATATTTATAAATTCACAGTTAAATCTATTAATCAGTCTGATTAATCATCTTTCACCAGCAAAGAATGTAAGAAAAACCTTTCAAATAGATATAAAATAATTAAAAGAATCATATTTTAAAAGCCCATAATTCCTCTGAGAAATATGGGCTTTTTCAGTGCTATCGGTTTTTAATGTAATAAATGCGTAATCACCAATGATAGTTATAATTTATCTGAAGATAAAACAAAGTGCGCAGCAGACAATAATCAAAGAGATTAATATGGTGGTGGTCTTTACTTTCTTACCTAACAGGAAGTACATGCCTCCAAACAGTCCAAGTTGAACCAGGCAAGGCATGATCTGGTCCAAATAGTTGGTCAAGGGCTCTGCAAAATCACCGCTTCCTACCATGATTGGTAAGTCAAGCCAGATTTGGTTACAAATCATACCGCCTATTACCATAAGACCAATGATACCTGCATAATGGGATATTTTCTGCATGATTCCACTGTCAGCAACCTTGGAGATGAAGCTGGATCCTAACCCATAACCATATTTTAAACAGTAATAGCGGATAATAAAGGCTGGAATATTAAAAATCAGTAAGTACAGAAGCGGCCCCATGATATTGCCTGATTGTGCAAAGGAGATTGCAATCCCTGCAGCGATAATACGCAGGGTTCCAGGAATCAGTGAATCGCCAATCCCTGCCAAAGGTCCCATTAGAGAGGTTTTAACTGCGTTTATGGAATTACCATCAAATTCGGGGTTGCAGGCGTTTTCTTCTTCCATAGCCGCATTGATACCCATAAGCAGAGTGGAAAGCTGTGGGGTAATAGCCATAAATTCCAGACCCCGTTTTAATGCCTGTATGCGCTTTTCTTTATGTTCCTCGCCGGGATACAGTTTGCGGATAACAGGTGTCATGCCATAGGAGTAGCCAAGATGCTGCTGACGTTCATAGTCCCAGGAAATATCCAATTGGCAGGAGCGTATATAAATTTGTTTCAATTCTTTTTGGGATATTTTTTTCTTCTCAGAATTCGTTGTCATCGAATGAACCTCCTTCTACAACTGCCTTTTCTTCATGGGAATTAAAATGCAGGAATGCTACAATGCAGCACCCGATGCCAGCCAGGCCGATAACCGGCATTTTTAAATAGGCAGCCAGAAGGAAGCCAAGGAAAAGGAAGCAGGACAATTGTTTGTTCATAATCATTCTTGCTATCATGGCAAAACCAATGGCAGGAATAATCCCTGTGGCATAGTTTAAGCCGTCATTCAGCCATGCTGGTATACCGTTTACAATCTGTTCCATGACCGGTACTCCAAGATAGAAGCCCAGTGCAACAATCAGAGATTGAGGGATAACCTGGGCAATAATAGCCATATAATGCATATGATCCACACCATTGCAGTCACCTTTCTCTGCATAGCGGTCGGCCCGCGCACCAATCATGGGAACTACAAACATCATTAAGAAATTGGACAACATAGCGCAGAGAGTAGAGATTGGAACAGCAAGAAGTACTGCGGAGGCAGCATCGGAACCGGAAAGTATTACATAGGAGGTGCCGATCACTGCACCGGCAGTATAGTCAGGCGGATTGCTGGCACCAATAGGAAAGGCTCCCAGCCAGATTAATTCCAGGGTGGCACCTGTGATGATACCTAATTGCATGTCCCCCAATACAAGGCCTGTCAGTGTGGACATAATAATAGGGCGCCCAATGTTACCGCTTCCAAAGAAGCTGTTCAAATAACCGAATGCCGCAACTAAAAATAGCAGGACGGCCTGGAATCCTAAGCTTTGCATATTTTATTCTCCTTTCGTAAGTATTATTTAGATTAAATCCATGGCATTTAAAGGTTTCTCGTCAGGAACCATGCGTATTTCCAATTTCACATCTTTGTCATTCATTTTGCGAAGCAGGTCGCAGTCCTGATCAGATACAAAGATGGATTTAGAAATCTGACGTTTATCAGAGGCGGATTTTATACCGCCAAGATTGATAAATTTAATTTCAGGAACCTCTTTAGTTAGGCGATAGGCATCCTCAATAGATTCCAGAAGGATAAAAAGGTTGTATTTGTCTGTTTTTCCTGCCTTAATGTTGGCTATGGAATCTTCCATGCTTTTGATTACTAATTTTACCCCTGACGGAGCGGCCATCCGAAGAGCCCCCATACGCAATGTGTCCTTTGCCACCTCATCATTGGCAATGAGAATACAGTCTACGCCTAGAGTTTTGGTCCAAGCAAATGCTACCTGACCATGAAGCAGCCTATGGTCCACCCTTACCATTTTAATCATATCATTACCTCCTTATATCGTTAACTAGTTCCATCAGTTCTTTTATATGACTGCCACAAAGCTCACCTGTATCTTTCCTTGTATCTTTAAAGTAGCTGCCTACGATCGCTCCATCGGCCACTTCAAATTGGCTGCGTATATTCTCCTTGGTTACTCCTGCTCCTACGATTAGCGGGAAATCTCCCAACGCGTTTCTGAACTGAAGGATCTTGTTCATGGAAGTTTCCTGTCCAGTTGCATCTTGTGTCACGGTCACCGCATCACAACGGCTTTTTGCAATCACCAGATCCTTTTCGGTTGTGTTTGCGGATAATACAGGTTGGTATTTGAATCGTACACCGCCCATGACAGGTACGTTGCTGCGTTCACGGTACATATTTAAAAATGCTTCTACCGTAGCCTCATCTCTTGGTTTTACATGACCCACAACAGAATCAAGCTGAACAAAATAAGCACTGTGCCTTTTGGCCAATTCAAAGCCCATGACATCCATGTTCAGGCAGTTGACTCCATATGGTATGGGCAGGTCCTGAGTGTGGGCATATTCCAGTATTCTGTCCAATTGGTAGTAGTTACCAAAATAATTCTCCAGAATAATACCATCAATTCCATTGTTCAAATAGATATCAATTTCTTTCTGTGCCCGTTGATAAACATCATTATCATCAATTCCTTTAAGATGTATCATGCCCATAACTGGTTTTGGTTTGGCGAATAACGCCAGAAAATCATTTTTTATCATTATAAAGAATCTCCTTCCTATTAATTTATATTAAAAATCTTCATCTTGCGATTCTGCCGCATCAGGTGCTACTTGCCGTAAGCCTTCCCTGGAAAGCAGTAACAACTGTTCAATGTCTTCTTGTCTCAAAGGATTGGGGTAGGATACCATATACTCAATGATAAGGTTTAAGTTCATGCCTGCAAATAGAATTACATTAGGGTTTGCAGTCAAGGGATACATTGAGGTACATACACTTGCACCATATACATCGGTAAAGATAACGTACTCATCCTGCGGATTGGTTTGAACCTCCTCAGATATCTGTTTGGCAAAATCCAAAGCACTTTGGCCTGGATACAGGCTGTAGGTGACGATGGGGTCGGCCATAGATCCTAATATCATCTGAAGAGAACTTTTCATCCCTTTGGATAAATCTCCGTGAGACGCAATAATAATTTTTTTCATAGCTGGTCTCCTTAAAATAGGTTTCTGTCAACACAAAAGCTGTCTGTTGCTTAAATGAAATTATTTCATAACTCATGTTAACACGTATTATTCAAACTGTCAATAATTTGCTAAAAAAAACTTGATTATCTAAAGTTAATAAGGATAAATGTCAAGTTATACTTAAAGACGTTATAACATATGTTGTGAAAGTTGTATAAAATACTAAAAAACAGGCGGTATACAATGAAGATTAATTATCTCAGGGTAATTCTGTTTTTTCATTTTCAAAAGTAAATTTACGCCGCCTGTTTCCATTATTTTATTGTAAGAAAAGGGGATTTTTGATATAATATAAAGAAGTAAGCCTTGGATTAAAAGAAAAACCAGTGAAAACGAAGATCAATCGGCTGTCAAAATGGTGATAGCCGTTTCTTTTTGTCTGCTTTTATAAGATAAGGCCGGTACTTCATGGTTTTAGTCAGAGGAAGCAGAAAAAACAGGAGATGAGGCAGAATCAAATGATATTAATGAATGAGATACCGGACCGGTTCTGGGGATTGTTCCGTTCTATTAACCGGTCCACCTACATAGAAGCTTTGTTAAAAATCAATGAGGAATATGAATACAGCAACTACTTTTTAAGCAGGGAGGTGTGTATTCAGGTTCTGGAAGAATATTTTACGGCTAAACGGCTGGTCATCTGGCAGGATGAGCTGGAAGATGAGGCGGATGCCTTAGAGCCGACCGCGGTCAGGGTCTTAAACTGGCTGTTAAGGGCAGGATGGCTTCGGAAAGTGGATGACTATGCCTCCATGACGGTCAATATCGTAATTCCTGATTATGCTGCCGTCATGATCGAGGCGTTTTTTAAGCTTGCAAGTGATGAAGAGGATGAGACCCAGATTTATATCCAGAACGTTTATGCAATCCTCTTCTCATTGAAAAATGATCCCAGGGCCGGCGTAAGCCTTTTGAATACGGCTTACATTAATACAAAGCGGCTTAACAAGACGTTGCAGGACATGCTTCACAACATGGACAAATTCTTTGCAAGCCTTTTGGAGAAGAGAGCGTATGGGGAACTGTTAAAGGAACATCTGGAAGGATATGTGGAAGAAATCGTAAAAAAGAAATACCATATGTTGAAAACTTCGGATAATTTCTATCTTTACAAAAATGATATCAAGCGGTGGATCAGCTCCATGCGGGAAGATACAGAATGGATCGGGCAGATGAGCCGCCGCAGCGGCCAGAAGGTAACGGCAGGGGATATTGTAGAAAAGCTGGATCAGATCGAACGGGGATTTGACGATATCGAGCACCGCATTGCCAACATGGACAAGGAGCATTCCAGGTATATCCGCGCTACGGTTACAAGGCTTAACTATCTGTTAAATCAGGAGGACAGCATGAAGGGGCTTGTTATCAGGCTTTTAAATCATCTGTCTGAAACAGAGGATCCGGATGAGGCTGTAAAGGAAGTGGGGGGCCTCATGAATTTATCCCAGGTATCTATACTCTCTGAGAAATCCCTCTATAAAAAGAGAAGGACCAGGACAGGCTTTAAGGAGAATTTAATGCCGGAGGAAGAGCCTGCAGAGCTTACCATGGAGGAGATCCTGAATTTAAACCGTTTAAAAAGCCGCTACAGCCGGAAGGAGATCGAAAGCTATATCGAAGCTCATCTGGAAAATGGCCGTATGGAAGTAAANNATGATTATTCTACCAGAAGGAAAAGCATGTATCAGGTGGAGGAGCAGGAGGCGGAGCTCATTGACAACGGCAGATACCGCTATCCAAAGCTGGTATTTGTAAGGAGGAAAGAATCATGACCTATGAAGAAAGTGCTGGCATCATCTGCCAGATTCCATATTTTGACGCTTTGGGACAGGGAGAAAAGGAAGAGGTAAGAGCAGGTTTAAGGCTTCTTCAGCAGCAGACCTTTGTTCTGGAGCATAAGTACGACAAGCGTACCAACCGGTTTGCCTATAATCCGGAATTTAAAATCTGCAACAAGCATCTGGAATTTATCCGGGCCTATCTGGCAGTCAGCGGAGTGTCTGTTCTTGAAAACAGCCAGCTGGGCATTATTTATATCCAGGGAGAGAACACGGTGGGAGACAAGCTTCCCAAACTGGCTACCCTTTATTTACTGATCTTAAAACTGATCTATGATGAACAGATGGCGGCAGTTTCCACCAGTGTCAACATCTACACCACATTAAGCGAGATTCATGAAAAGCTGGGAAATTACCGTTTATTTAAGAAACAGCCTTCCCCGACGGAAATCCGTCGGGCAATCACATTGTTAAAAAAGTATCAGATTTTGGAGCCTCANNATTTTGGAGGACTTGGATGGGGACAGCCGCATGATCATCTATCCCAGCATCAATGTGGTGTTGTTCGGAGATGATGTGCGGGCCCTGTTAGAAGCACTTGGAGAAGGAGACGATGACGATGACGAATCAGAAATTTGAAGCCCTGTCCCGGATACTCCTTAATAACTGGCATTATATCAGTCGGAAAACCTTATCCTTTAACCAGGGGATCAACTTTTTTACCGGACATTCCGGCAGCGGAAAGTCTACGGTCATTGATGCCATGCAGATTCTCCTTTATGCCAATACTGACGGCCGGGGATTCTTTAATAAGGCAGCGGCTGATGATTCCGACCGGAGCCTGATCGAATATTTGCGCGGTATGGTGAATATCGGTGAGAACAATGAATTTGCCTATTTGCGGAACCAGAATTTCTCCACCACCATTGTGCTGGAACTAAAACGGACGGATACAGGAGAATGTCAATGCGTTGGGATTGTCTTTGATGTGGAGACGGCAACCAATGAAATATCCAGAAAATTCTTCTGGCACAAAGGCCCTCTTTGGGAAAATGGCTACCGTACCGGTTCCAGGACCATGACCACTCAGGAAGTATCTGCTTATTTGCAGACCATTTACGCAAAAGAAGATTATTTTGCAACCTCCCATAACGAGCGGTTCCGCAGGCAGCTGTATGATGTATACTTAGGCGGTCTTGATTCGGAGAAATTCCCCCTTTTATTCAAACGTGCCATTCCTTTCCGCATGAATATCAAGCTGGAGGATTTTGTAAAGGAATACATCTGCATGGAGCAGGACATCCACATTGAGGACATGCAGGAAAGCGTCATGCAGTACGGGCGGATGCGGAAGAAAATTGAAGACACGGTTATTGAGATCAGTTATTTAAATGGAATGAGGGAAAAATTCTCAGCAGTTTGTGAAAAAGAAGCGGAGATAAGACAAAATACATATTTCTTCCGCAGGATGGAAATTCTGGATTATCAGGCAAGGATCCAGGCATTAACAGATAAGTCCAGGCTTGCCAGAGAGGATTTAGACCGTCAGGAAAGCCAGCGGACAGCATTAGAAGAACAGACGGAAGATCTGACCAGACAGGGAAATGAGCTCCTTGGGCGGATTTCTTCCACCGGCTATGAGGATCTTAAGAATCAGCTGGACACTGCGAAGGAATTATCAAACCATTTAAATAAGAGCGTTACCAAATGGTCTCAGACAGGGGAGCGGCTGAAGGAATGGATCGACGAAGAGGCAACCTCCAACCAGACCATATGGGATATAGAAGAATTTGAAAATAATACCATTGATGAGGAAAAGTTAAACCGCCTGAAAAAATCCATTGCTGAGATGAGAAAGGAAACAGAAGAAGCTCAAAAAGAGGCAGAAGGAATTCTCCGGGATATCCGGAAAAAAGAGCGCCAGACAAGTGAAGAACTGGCCCAGCTAAAAGCCGGAAATAAGGCATATCCAAAATATTTAGAACGTGCCCGGTCCCTGATCCAGCAGCGGCTTTTGGAGGAAACCGGCAAGGCGGTGGAGGTCCATGTGCTTGCAGACCTTCTGGATATCAGGGATGAGACCTGGAGAAATGCGGTGGAAGGCTATCTGGGTAATAATAAGCTGTCCCTGGTAGTGGCTCCGGCCTATGCAGAAGCAGCCATGGCGGCTTACGGGGAACTGGACAGGACTGAATATTTTAATGTGGCAGTTCTGGATACGGAAAAGGCAGGGCAGAATTCCTATGAAGTAGTGAAAGATGGTCTTGCCGAAGAGGTTACGGTGAGAGAGGCTTATTTACAGCCGTACATTGACCTGCTTTTGGGAAAGGTCGTCAAGTGCAGGAACTTGGAAGAGCTGCGCCGCAGCCGCATTGGAGTGACCCCTGACTGCATGCTATACCATACGTTCCGCCTGCAGCATATGAATCCAGATAATTATACCAAATTTGCATATATCGGCAAGGACAGCGTCAGGAGAAGGATCCGGCTTCTGGAAAAGAATCTGGTTTCCATGGAAGAGGAAAAAAAGCCTCAGGAACAGGTTTTAAAGGAATGCAAGCGTATCTTATCCATGGAGAGCTTAGGAGAAGACACGTGCGTTTACCTGGAATGGCAGCAGGATATGGAGGCCTTTAAAGAAAAGGAAAAAGAAATCAGGCGGCTGGAACAGAAGTTTGAAAAGCTGAAGGCCCAGGATGTAGAAGAATGGGTGAAGGAAAGGGAAGCCATCTTACAGCTCTGTGATAGAAAAAGGGCAGAGCAGAGTGCAGTGGCCGAACTGATTTTTGGCATCAACAGCGAGATCGAACGGTTCCGCAGAGAATCCCTGCAGCTGCAGGAAGAGCTGGTTTCAAAGGAACGGGAATTTGAACCGGATGAGGAGCTGGAAGTTAAGGTAAAAGAAATTTTGGAAAGCAGGGAAAATTGCCGGTATGACCGCCTTAAAAATGAATTTTTCGGAGAATTTAAGAAGTCGGAAGAAGCCCGTGATCAGGCATTCCAGGCCCTTGTAGGCTCCAGGGGTGAGTATGCCAGAAAATATCCAAATCGGAATTTTTCCCTGACTGCAAAGGATAATGGGGAATATGACCGTCTTCTTGAGACCATGGAGTGCGGAAATCTGGAGGAATATAAAACCATGGCCGCTGAGCAGGCAAAGTCTGCAGTCCTTCATTTTAAGGATGACTTTATGTTCAAGATCCGAAGCGCCATAAGGGATGCACTTTTACGAAAAGATGAGCTGAACAAGATCATCAGCAGGCTGGATTTCGGCAAGGATAAGTATCAGTTTGTCATTGGAAGGAATAAAGGGCCTGATGGGAGATATTATGACATGTTCATGGACAATTCCCTGGAGGTAAATCCCGCTTATCTTACGGATTCCCTGGATGACCAGATGAACTTATTCACCATGGAACATGAGAACCAGTACGGGGAAATCATCAATGACTTAATAAACATCTTCATCCCGCCGGAAAACGCCACACCGGAGGAGATGGAAGAGGCCAAGCGGAACATGGATAAGTATGCGGATTACCGGACGTACCTATCCTTTGATATGCAGCAGATCATTCAGAACGAGGATGAGGTCATTAAGATCCGTTTAAGCAAGATGATCAAAAAGAATTCCGGAGGAGAGGGGCAGAATCCTCTTTACGTAGCTTTATTGGCAAGCTTTGCCCAGGCTTACCGGATCAGCATGTCTCCAAAGATACAAAGAAATCCCACCCTCCGCTTAGTGGTGCTTGATGAGGCGTTTTCCAAGATGGATGCGGAGAAGGTGGCAAGCTGCATTGAGCTGATCCGGGGACTGGGCTTCCAGGCCATTATCAGTGCAACCAATGATAAGATTCAGAATTATGTGGAGAATGTGGACAAGACCTTTGTATTCGCCAATCCTAATAAGAAGTCCATATCCATTCAGGAATTCGAGCGGGAAAGCTTTCCGGAGCTGATGCGGGAGCTTGATGAAGGGGAGATCGACGAGGAGGAACTTGGCGACAACCTTGATTTGCAGGATTCCTGAAAATAGCAGGGCCGCGGCTGCAGAGATTTTAGAATTGTAATTGTTTCATATAAAAAAGAGGGATCCCGAAAGTCATTCTACGACTTTTTGGATCCCTCTTTACTCTTTCACCGATCATGGCGATCTAATGGCTTTCGTTTAAATAGTTATAGATGCTGTATCTGGACAATCCCAAAAAGTCAGCCAGCTTTTCCGCAGCCTTCTTTATTAGGAAAAACCCCTTTCCGTCTAAGTTGTGGACGACAGCTACCTTCTCTTCTTTGGTCAGATTCCCCACGGGTTTTCCGGTCATGTTAATGGCTTCTTTCATCATGATCTCCAGCAGCTCATCAACATTGCCCACAAACAGTTCCGGGGTCTGGGTGAGGGCTGAGGAGCCAGAACAGGGAAAGGACCGTAAGGTGCTTTCGCATTTAATCATATCTGTAATATCTAAATTAATGCACAGGCTTCCGTTCACTTTTCCATATTCGTCACGGAAATATTTGCTGGAAGAGCGTAAAATCCGGCCGGTGGGCGTGGCGTTGATATAACTGTATTGGTCATCCGGTGATGTGGAACCCTTTAAAATCTCTAATCCGGCGTTGGTGCCTCCATCTCCGACTTTTCTTCCGGTCACATGCCCGTTCCAGATCGCGACGATTGTCTGGTCATATGGCAGGGTCAGATCATGTAAAACCACTTCACAGTTTTCTCCGAATTGCATCGCAATGCATTTTGCAATATCAGACAACAGGTTTAAGTTATCAGAAACATATCCCATAGTAATATTTATCCTTTCAACAAAATGTCTAAATAAATTATAAATGAAATGAGAGATAAAGTCCAGTAATAATAAAGCTTTTATTGATTTTGTTGAAGTGAAAAAGAAATATTATAAAAAACGAACAAAAAAATTAAATAAACAGGATTATTATTGTTGACAAAATATAAGAAGTATAGTATATATTGATTATGAGTTAAACAAAATGTTGAAATGTAATCAACAAAAAGTTCAAACTATATTTTAAAAGGAGGTATTTTATGAAAAGAGCAATTCGTATTATCATGGCTGCAGGTATGGCTGCATTGGCGGTCACAGGCTGCGGCAGCGGTTCTTCAACACAGGCTACCACAGCACAGACAACAGCAGCCGGCGTAGAGACAACGGTTGGGGAATCATCTGCTCCGGCAGAAAACAAGGAAGCACAGGTGATCACTTTCTGGTACAACAACACAGGTGATGAAGCGGCTGTCTATGAAAAGGCGATCAGTGAGTACAATGCTTCCCAAAGCAATTATAAGGTGGAAGGGTTAAGCGTTACGGATGCCCAGAAAGTAATCGTAGCCATGAGCAGCAACGAATCACCTGATGTAATCAAAATAAGCAACCAGACCGTGGTCCAGTATCAGAAGAATGGTTTGCTGGAAAGCCTGCAGCCATATGCAGACAAGGACTCCTTTGATTCCTCCATTTATTCAGAGCAGTCCATGAATGCAAATACTATTGACAGAGTCATTTATGCCCTTCCACTTGATGCATACACCATCCAGATGTATTACAACAAGGAACTGCTGAAGGAAGCCGGTTACACCGAGCCGCCAAAAACTATGGAAGAGATGTATGAGATGGCAGTAAAGGCTACGAAGGTAGATGGAAGCGGAAATATTGAGGTGCTTGGATATCCCTTATTCCCATATGCTTCTGCCAGACAGGAGCTGATCTACGGATTTGGCGGAAGATGGTGGGATGAGGATTCTAATGTTACCCCGGATAACGCAGGCATTTTAGACAGTCTTAATATGAACGTAAAATTCAGAAACCAGTTTGGCGGAAAAGCTCTGGATGGGTTTATCGGTACGGCAAATACAAACCGTTATACAGAACAGGATATGTTCTTCCAGGGCAAGCAGCTGTTCCGTCTTGACGGTTCCTGGCTGCCGACCATGATGAAGAACTTTAATTCCACCGTTGATTACGGCATTACCTTGATTCCCGGTACACAGGCAAATCCGGAGCTGAGAGGAACCAGCCGCTATGAGACTGACTCTGTGGCAGTGCCGGCAATGGCTAAGAATAAAGANNCTGGGACTTTACAAAATGGCTCTGCAGTCAGGAAGGAGCCAAGATCATTGACCTTGGAACAGGAAATCTTCCGGCTGTCAAAGCTTTATACGATGATGCCGATATCAAGGCAGTTCCTGGATTTGCAGAATTTATTGACGCGCTGAAGCTGGAAAAGGGCATTCAGTATCCGGCAATGGCAGATTTTGACGAATACATATCCATGATCAATGCAACACTGGATACGGTCTACTCAGGCGCAAAGACTCCTGAAGAGGCACTGAAAGCTCTTGCAGGACAGAGTGCAAATCTAAAATAGCAATTCACTTATGAGGGGCGCTGTAGGCAGTAATCTGCATATTGCAGTGCCCTAATCTTATTGTTTGAGAGGGGAAAAGGAATGAAGGGACGAAACGCGACACAGCGGGATTTTATAAACGGACTGCTGTTTTCATCTCCGTGGATTTTGGGCTTTCTGGCTTTTAGTGTATATCCGCTGATAAGCTCTCTGTATTACAGCCTTACAAAGTTCAATGCCGTAACAGCTCCGCAGTGGGTGGGACTTGAAAATTTCAAAGACATCTTCAGTGACCCCCTTGTTTGGAAGAGTTTGGGAAATACCTTATTTATGGCCTTTGTATCTACGCCGATCAACCTGTTCGTAGCGCTGCTTCTGGCCAGCATCGTATGCGCCGATTTTAAGGGGCGGGGGGTTGTCAGGACAGCATTTTTCCTGCCTTCCGTAATCCCCATGGTTGCGGCGACTATGGTATGGATCTGGATGTTTGACCCTACCTACGGCTACATCAATAACGTATTAGGCTGGTTTGGAATCAGCGGGCCGGCATGGCTTATGGATGCCCATTATACCAAGTGGGCGCTGGTCCTCATGGGAACGTGGAATACCGGAACCATGATGCTGGTCTGCATGTCAGCTTTACAGTCTGTGCCTAGAAGCTATTATGAATCCGCCGAAATTGACGGAGCCGGAAAAATCGCCAGATTTTTCTATATTACGGTACCATGCATTGCTCATGTTCTGGTGTATCAGGCCATTTTAAGCACCATAAATGCATTCCAGTATTTCCAGCAGGTGTACATCATTGTTACTGCAAATGCCGGAGTAAAAGGCGGAAGTGCCGCCGGCGGACCAGAAAATTCCATTCTTATGTATCCGCTGTATGTATTCCATAATGCATTTACCTATTTGAAGATGGGAAAGGCTTCGGCCATGGCGTGGCTGCTGTTTATCGTTGTTGCGGTTCTGACGGTTGTTATGACCAAGGTGACGAGAAAAGCAACAGANNTAAGGATGAAGAAAAATATAAGCAAAGTTTTATTTTTTGCTATGGTTGCCGTGCTGGCTTTGATTTTCATATCACCCTTTATGGTTATGGTGCTCACTTCTTTCAAAACCAACAACGATGCGTTCACCATTCCGGTAAAGCTGTTTCCCCGTGAATGGGTGAAGGGGAACTATCCGGCAGCTTTTGCAGCAATTCCATATTTTAAGTACATGGGAAATACGGTGTTTATCACGGCCATCTCCCTTATAGGCCAGCTTCTGGTCACGCCCATGGTTGCGTATTCACTGGCAAAAATAAGATGGAAAGGCGCTGACATCATCTCAGGCCTGGTCATGGCGACGATGATGATACCTATAACAGTTACCATGGTGCCTTTGTATAAGATTTATTCCAAGCTGGGACTTACCAATACATACGTCCCCTTAATCCTGCCTGCATTTTTTGGAAAGGCATATTATATTGTCATTGTCCGGCAGTTTTTTGCAGGTATTCCAAACAGTCTGATCGAGGCAGGGAAAATCGACGGGGCTACGGAATTCCAGCGTTATTATAAAATCGCACTTCCCCTTTGCAAACCGGTTTTAACCACAATCGGGATATATGCCTTTTTGGATGCCTGGAGTGATTATTTATATCCTCTGATTTTTATAACGAAGCCTGGTATGTATACACTTTCTCTGGGACTTCAGCAGTATATGAGTGAGTATTCCGTGGACTGGGCAAGGCTGATGGCGGCAGCGGTTGTATTTGTTCTTCCGGTCATTGTATGCTTTGCGGTTTTCCAGAAAAACTTTGTGGAAGGAATTGCAACCAGTGGTTTGAAGGCGTAATGAGCAGGTGAATATATGCGAAAAACACAATCATTAAATGGAGTTTGGGAATGGCATACCGAAGGAGCCTCCCACGATGCCGTATATACGGGAGAAGTGCCGGGAACGGTGATCAGCCATATGCTGAAACATAAGCTGATCGAGGATCCTTATTGGAGATGCAATGAGTATGCTGTCCGGGAATTGATGGCAAATGATTATCTATATAAGAGAAGCTTTACGGTGTCAGGAGAGGATTTGGATTTTTCCCGCGCAGAACTTGTCTGCGCCGGGATCGATACCATTGCCTCTATCCGTATCAACGGCTGCCTGGTGGCGGAGACAAGGGATATGCACAGAACCTACCGTTTCCCTGTAAAAGAGCACTTGCAGGAGGGGGAAAACCGGATAGAGGTCTTATTTCACTCTCCGCTGGACTTTGTTAGAAAAGAGGATGAGGAAAATGATATCTTCTATGCCTCCACTGGATGCATTCACGGAAATGCGGCACTTCGCAAGGCTCATTATATGTTTGGATGGGACTGGGGCCCGCAGCTTCCGGATATGGGAATCTTCCGGGATATAGCCATCGAATATTTCAGCGAAGCGAAACTCCAGGATGTCCGCATCAGGCAGGACCATGGAGAAGAGGGCAGAGTGGGGCTTAAATTTGAAGTAAAAATAAAGCAGCTTTCCTCTTATGATGAAAACCGGCAGACATGGTTTACTGAGACCGAAATAATAGATCCGGATTGCAGGCCAGTATCCAAAATAGTCCGCAGCAGCGGGGAATGGCAGTTTGATGAGACCATCCCAGAGCCTCGGCTATGGTGGCCCAACGGACTGGGAGAGCATCCCTTATACAGGGTAAATATCCGCCTGCTTGATGATACGGGAACCTGTCATGATACCTATGAGTGCCGGATTGGCCTTCGGACGGTGACTGTCAGCACGGATAAGAATGAATACGGAAGCGAGTTTGCCATTACGGTCAACGGGATAAAGATATTTACCATGGGAGCAAATTATATCCCGGAAGATAATATTTTAACAAGAGTAACGAAGGAAAGGACCGCACAGCTGATCGAAGACTGCGCCGCCGCAAACTTCAATTGTTTAAGAGTCTGGGGCGGAGGCTATTACCCTGATGATTATTTTTATGACAAGTGCGATGAAGAAGGAATTTTAATCTGGCAGGACCTGATGTTCGGATGCAATGTCTATGCATTAAACGACCATTTTGAAGAGGACATTGTGGAAGAAACAAAGGACAATGTCCGGCGCTTAAGGCACCATGCATGTCTGGCCCTGTGGTGCGGAAATAATGAAATGGAGTGGGGCTGGGCAGATGAGTGGGCCAGGTTGAAAGGCCATCATCCCAGATATAAGGCGGACTATACAAAGATCTTTGAATATATCCTTCCGCGTGCAATAAGAGCCTGTGATGACACTACTTATTATTGGCCGTCTTCTCCCTCCTCAGGAGGAGCCTTTGATAATCCCAATGCGACCGACCGGGGAGATCAGCATTACTGGGAGGTCTGGCATTCAGGAAAGCCCTTCACGGAATATGGGGATTTCAGTTTTTGCT
>DJBG01000121.1:0-439 GCA_002429965.1 Hungatella sp. UBA5982 | reverse complement strand
CTTAATGACTGCTGGCCGGTGGCATCCTGGGCGAGCATTGACTATTATGGACGCTGGAAAGCGCTTCATTACGGAGCCCGCAGATTTTATTCGCCCGTTACGATCTCCATCGGCGAGGAAAAGGAATTATCTCCCCGTGTTTCCTATTACGTCCATAATGATACCAGAGAGGAACAGCAGTGCAGGACTGAAGTTCTTCTTAAAGATCAAGAGTTTAGGGTATTATGGGAAGAAGCATGGGAAGGCGGCTTACCGGCGCTGTCGGTGTTAAAATGCATGGAAATGGATTTTTCTCCATGGACTGATGAGGAAGCCCTTTGTTCTTCTGTTTTTTCCGTATTCCGGCTATACAGGGGAGAAGAGCTGCTTACAGAACGGACGGTGCTGTTTGTAAAACCAAAGCATTTTGATTATAACACCCCGGTTTATGATATTTCGG
>DJBG01000224.1 GCA_002429965.1 Hungatella sp. UBA5982 | reverse complement strand
CCATATCATTCCACCTCCGTACAGACAACGATTCTCTTAAGCTCCGGATATTCCTTAAAGCTGTCTTTCCTTAATACAACCTGCTCCATCTCACCCGGAGCCAGAACCTTTTTCTTTTTATGGGAGACCCTTGTATCATCATAATAAACACTGATAAAGCGGTCCTTGTATACGTCAGCCACGCGGAAACGGACCGTGACCTTATCCTCCATGTTCTCCACGTCAATCATCTGAGGCACCGTATAGCGGACTCCGTTCTCAGCTGCCAGCTCCAGGTTGTGAGCAGCCTTTTTTTCTCCATCCGCTTTTACGTAAGCGGCAGCGCTCGTTCCGGCCAAAGCGGCTTCCTCCGATACATAATCAACCAGATCATGAACATGAAGCACATTCCCACAGGCAAAGATACCTTCCGAGCTGGTTTCCAGCTGGTCGCCTACTACAGGACCAAACGTCACCTGGCTCATCCGGACACCGGCTCCCCTTGAAAGTTCATTTTCCGGAATCAGACCTACGGAAAGAAGGAGAGTATCGCAGCTATAATATTCCTCTGTTCCTGGAATAGGCTTCCGGTTTTCATCGACCTGGGCAAGGGTAACGCCTGTGACCCTATCCTNNCACTGGACTATATTTCTCTTTAAGCCGCCGGAATATGGCATAAGCTCTGCCACCACCTTTACCTTAGCGCCCTCCAGGGTCATACGTCTGGCCATGATGAGTCCGATATCTCCGGAACCTAAAATCACCACCTCTTTCCCCACGCTGAAGCCTTCGATATTCATTAATCTCTGGGCAGTGCCTGCGGAATAGATTCCTGCCGGACGGTAGCCCGGTATGTTAAGGGCTCCTCTGGGGCGCTCCCTGCATCCCATTGCCAGGATTATGGCTTTGGCTTTTATAGTTGACAGTCCATCTTCCCTGTTGATGACTGTCACTTCTTTGTCCTTGCTGATATCAAGGACCATGGTATTTAATTTATAGGGTATGTTTTCCGTCTCTGCCATCTCAATATAACGGGCTGCATATTCCGGTCCGGTTAATTCTTCTTTAAAGGTATGCAGGCCAAAGCCATTATGAATGCACTGGTTTAAGATGCCGCCAAGACAGGCTTCTCTTTCCAGGATCAATATATCCGTAATGCCCGCCTTTTTTGCCGCTACCGCCGCTGCAAGACCTGCCGGACCGCCTCCGATTATCACTATATCATGCTCTGTCATGTTGCTGTCCTCCTTATTTATGACCGGTCACTATATTGGAGCCGGGCCTGTTTTTGCAGATATCCTCCATCTTCCTGTCTGTTTCCCTTGCCAGGATTTCCATGGTCTTAGGGGCACAGAAGCCTGACTGGCACCGTCCCATGCCGGCACGGACACGGCGTTTGATCCCGTCTAAGGAAACTGCTCCCAGGGTCCGGGTAATGGCATCCACAATCTCTCCCTCACTGACCCCTTCGCAACGGCAGATAATGGTGCCGTACTGGGCATTCTTCTTAATAAGCGCCGCCCGTTCTTCAAAAGACAGCTTCTGCGGATCCAGGATTCCCCTCCGGGTGGCCTTATAATTCTCCTTCCGGGAAGCCTTTGCCTTTTCTGCAACCAGACCGGCTATATAAACGCCGATGGCAGGAGCGCTTGTAAGCCCCGGTGATTCTATGCCTGCCGCATCAAAGAAGCCGGCGGCATCAGTAACCTCACCCAGGATAAAGTCATCCCCATCCTCATGGGCACGAAGGCCGGAAAAGGAGGTGATGATCTGGCGGAACGGTATGTTCTTTACTCCCCAGGCAGCTTTCTCTATAATATCCGACAGCTCCTTTGCGGTTGTCATGACGCCTTCTTTATCCTCCACATCGGCTGCAGTAGGCCCGATCAGTAAGTTGCCGTGAACCGTAGGGGTTACCAGCACACCCTTTCCCATCTTGCCCGGAAGCTGGAAGATGGTATGGGATACATGGGTTCCTGCCTCCTTATCCAGCAGGCAGTAATCCCCTTTTCTTGCTGTGATGTGTATCTTCTCTCCGCTTACCATGTTATGGAATACGTCGGAATAAACACCGGCAGCGTTGATCACATAAGTGGCATGGATGATCCCCTCTCCGGTTTTTAAGTCATAGCCTTTTTCCGTCTTTTCAATTACTTTTACTTCAGTATTAAATAAAAACTCCACGCCGTTGTCACAGGCGTTCTCCGCCAATGCAATCGTTAAACCAAAGGGGCATACGATTCCCCCTGTAGGCGCATAAAGGGCTGCCACAACCGTCTCTGTCACATTGGGTTCCATGGCTCTCACCTCATTGCCGGAAAGGATGGATAAACCGGGGACTCCGTTTTTTATGCCTTTCTCATAAAGCTCCTTAAGAGCGGGTATATCTTCCTCAGAAAAACAAAGCACCAGAGAGCCATTCCGGGTCATTGGGAAATCAAGCTCCTCTGAAAGCTCTCCCATCATCCGGTTGCCCTCTACATTGAATCTCGCCTTTAAGGAACCGGGCACCGCATCATATCCTCCGTGTACAATGGCGCTGTTGGCCTTTGACGTGCCGGAACAGACATCCTCCTCCCGCTCAATGACACAGATGCTAAGGTCATAGCGCGCCAGTTCTCTCGCAATTGCACAGCCGATTACGCCGCCGCCAATGATCGCTGCATCGTAATTCATTTCCATCATGTTCTTCTCCTCCATATCCGTAATGGTCACCCTTTTAAGTGAAAATCATATAAAAAAGAGTAAGGAAAATAAACGGATTCCTCCGTTCTATTCCCTTACTCTTTCATCTCAAAGGTTTTATATTTTATTATCTTAATGCTAGCATAATCCTGACCGGATTGTCAAGATTTTTCTGCCTGGGCCTCCCCTTCTCTTATTCGCTGACTGCCATGACTGTATTCTCCTCTGCCAGCTTGGAAAGAAGGGCTCCCTTGTCAAAGCCCGGCGGATAAATGACTTCAAATACCAGTTTGATCTCATCCTTTTTATTCTTGTTGATTTTCACAGAAGCGATCTCGACCTTTTCTCTCTCCAGAAACTCTTCCATGTTTTTTACTGCTCCGGATTTTTGCGCTATGGTCATCCGTAAGCAGCCGCAGGAAGCCACCTGGGCAAAATAGCTGATCCGGTGGGTCAGAGTCTGCATGACAATAATGAGTACCGCAGACAATATGCCCACAATGTACTGGCCCGCCCCAAGAGCCAGCCCTACCCCGGCGGTAGCCCATATTCCGGCTGCCGTCGTTAAGCCATTTACCAGATTGTTCCGTACAAATATAACCCCTGCACCTAAAAATCCCACTCCGCTGACCACCTGGGCCGCGAGCCTTGCCCCATCGCTGTTGGGAATGTCAGGAAACCCATATTTGGAAACCACCATCATGAGAGCTGAACCGATTGCCACAATAGCGTGGGTCCGGATTCCAGCCGATTTGTTCCTGTTTTTTCTCTCATTACCGATCAAAAACCCCAAAAGGCCAGCCATTATAATGCGCAGCATATACTCCAGCTGGATCATGACGTATGATAAGGTAATTCCCCCAAACAATAAATATGTACCCTCCAAGTCCTACCCCTCCACGTTCTACTCCTCTTCTTGTGACCAGTAGAGCGCGCATTTTACCGCTCTCTTCCAGCCTTTTACCAGCTTAGTCCTGCTTTTCTCCTCCATCTGACTGTCAAAGGCCCTGGATACCTTCCAGTTTGCCTTGATTTCTTCACGGCTCTTCCAATAGCCAACCGCAAGCCCGGCCAGGTACGCGGCTCCAAGAGCAGTCGTCTCAATGCACTCCGGCCTTACAATCTCTGTGTTTAAAAGATCCGACTGAAACTGCATAAGAAAATTGTTGGCGCAGGCGCCCCCGTCCACCTTTAGCTGCTTTAAATGGATATCCGAATCCTGTTCCATTGCTTCAATGAGATCATAGACCTGATAGGCCATGGATTCCACCGTAGCCCGGATAAACTGCTCCTTGCTGGTCCCTCTGGTCACTCCCACAATGGTCCCTCTTGCGTACTGGTCCCAATAAGGTGCCCCAAGCCCTGCGAAAGCCGGTACCATGAAAACGCCCCCTGTATCCTCCACTGCCCTGCAGTATTCCTCTGTCTGGGAGGCAGAACGGACCATCCGCATCTCATCCCTTAACCACTGCACGGCAGCACCTGCCACGAACACGCTTCCTTCCAGGGCATACTGGATACCCCCCTGGTCGCTGGCAGCTATGGTGGTCAAAAGCCCATGCCCGGACTTCACCGCCTTTTCTCCTGTATTCATCAGGAGGAAGCAGCCGGTTCCATAGGTGTTCTTCACTTCCCCTGCTTCAAAGCAGCACTGGCCGAACAATGCGGCCTGCTGGTCGCCTGCCGCTCCGGCAATGGGGATCTTTCCTCCCATGACATCCGAAGAGGTGTAGCCGTACACACAGCTTGAAGGCTTCACCTCCGGCAGCATGCATCTGGGAATGTGGAAATAATTAAGAATCTCTTCATCCCAGCACTTCCTGTGTATATCAAAAAGCATGGTTCTGGATGCATTGGTATAATCCGTTACATGGATGCAGCCCTTGGTCAGGTTCCAGATCAGCCAGGTATCCACGGTTCCAAACAGCAGTTCCCCACGTTCTGCCCGTTCTCTCGCCCCCTCTACATGATCCAGGATCCATTCGATCTTGCTTCCTGAAAAATAGGCGTCAGGAATCAGTCCGGTCCTTTCAATGATAAGCTCCTCCAGGCCGTCATGTTTCAGTTTCTCGATCCTGTCCGCGGTCCTTCGGCACTGCCATACAATCGCATGATAGACCGGTTCCCCTGTCTCCTTATCCCAGACCACCGTAGTCTCCCTCTGGTTCGTGATCCCGATTGCAGCAATATCGCTGTAATGGGCCCCAATCTTTCCCATGGCCTCCATGGTCACGGAGAGCTGTGAAGACCAGATCTCCATGGGGTCATGCTCCACCCAGCCCGGCTCCGGAAAAATCTGTGTAAACTCTTTTTGTGCTGCACTGCAGATGTTCCCCTGCTCATCGAACAGAATACATCTGGAACTTGTCGTGCCCTGATCTAAGGCAATGACATATCTTCCCATAGTACCTTCCCCTTCCAGTAATCGCCCCCGATTTTATTCCTTGTTAATTTTTTCTCAAGGAATAAAGAAAGAGCCTTGGAAATGAACGGTTACCCGCACTCATCACCTGGCTCTGTCATCTCTTAGGCTATCTATTTATGTATACTTAATACTACCATGGAGCAAAAATTATGTCAAGATTTCAGGCTATTATTTTCTCAATGAAGGCTCTCTCTTATGGTCTTAAATGCCTGGATCACAAGCGTAGGAATAAATGCAAATATAAAAATGGTAATAAACTGCCTTGCGTTTAAATCTGCCACATAAAAAAAGGTATGAAGTCTTGGTATAAACAGCACGGCTGCCAAAAGAACGGCTCCTGCCTCAAAGGCCATAATGCTCCACAAATTGCTTTTAAGCCCGATCTTCAGTATGGAATGACCGCTTCTGCAGTTAAAGCCGTGGAACAGCCTTGCCAGGGTCAGGGTGGAAAATGCCATGGTGCTGGCGGCCGCCTCGCTTCCGGTTACCATGCCAGTGTGGTAGGAGGTCATGGTACAGGCCGCTATGAGGGCCCCCTGTAGCAGAACCTGAAGGACAAAACGTTTTGTTAAGATTCCTTCTTTGGGATTCCTGGGCTTTTGGGCCAAAAGATCTGCCTCCGCCTTTTCCATGCCAATGGCAATGGCTGGAAGAGAGTCTGTCAGAAGATTGATAAACAGTAAGTGAACCGGCGCAAAGGGAGGCGGAAGCGCCCGGAAGGATGTATACAATACACATAGTATCCCGGCCATATTTCCTGATAAAAGAAATTTAATGGCATTCCGGATGTTCCGGTAAACATTACGGCCATTGGCAACCGCCTTAATAATGGTTGCAAAGTTATCATCCGTTAGGATCATGGCAGAGGCATCCTTTGACACTTCTGTCCCCATTTTTCCCATGGCAACCCCGATGTCGGCCTGTTTTAAGGCCGGAGCGTCATTGACCCCGTCTCCTGTCATAGCTACGATGTGGCCTTTTTTCTGCCAGGAGCGGACGATCCGTATTTTATGCTCCGGCGAAACCCTGGAATAGACGCTGATGTGCTCCAGCTTTCGGCTCAATTCCTCCTCCGGCATATCATCAAGCTCCGGTCCGCTGATTGCCATATCTTCGTCTCCCAGAATGCCTATTTTCTCCGCTATGGCAGATGCAGTGATCTTATGGTCTCCTGTAATCATAACCGTACGGATGCCTGCTCTTTTGGCGTTTAACACCGCATTCCTTGTTTCCGGACGGGGCGGATCCATCATCGCGACCATTCCAAGAAAGGTATAGCCGGCCTCTGATTTTTCCGTCAGCCTTTCATCTTCATTCATTTCCCGGCAGGCAAAGGTCAAAACCCTGAGCCCCTGTTTGGAAAATTCTATATTCTGCTCCATTAGGTTCTGCCGGTCCCCCTCCCTCATGAGGCGGATCCCTTCCCCAGTCCATATATGGCTGATCCTGGGAAGCAGCACATCCACCGCTCCCTTTGTGAACAGGACCCTTTTTCCTTCGATCCTGTGCATGGTGCTCATAAGCTTTCTCCGGGAATCAAAGGGGATCTCCCCTGCTCTGGGGTAATAGGATTTCATGGCTTCCTCGTTCATTCCCGCCCTTTCGGCCATCTGTACCAGTGCGGCTTCCGTCGGGTCCCCCAACAGCTTTCCTTCTATGTAAGCGGAATCATTATTTAAAACAGCATCATACAACAGATATTTATGTACCGGAACCTCTTTGCTTAAGAGCTCCGGAGGATAAAGACGGCTGTTTACGTAGATTTGCTGTACGGTCATGCGGTTTTGGGTCAGGGTTCCCGTCTTATCGGAGCAGATGACCGAAACACAGCCAAGGCTTTCCACTGCCTTTAAATCCTTTATGATGGCATTCTCTCCTGCCATTTTCTGTGTGCCCATTGCCTGAACGATGGTGACAATGGAACTTAACGCTTCCGGAATCGCTGCAACCGCCAGGGCTACGGCAAACATCAAGGAATCCAGGACCGGCATCCTCCGGTAGATGCTTAAGCCGAAGATCACCGCNNAGCCTGCTTCCGAACTGGTCTAAGCTTACCTGAAGAGGTGTCTTTTTTTCTCCGGTGTCATTCATGAGGGAAGCGATCCTGCCGATTTCCGTATCCATTCCGGTACCTGTGATCAGTACCTTTGCCCTGCCTGCTGCCACCAGGGAACCGGAAAACACCATATTCGTCTGCTCAGCCAAAGGTACCTTTTTTTCCCGGATCCTTCCCGTCCGTTTCTCCACATTAATGGATTCTCCGGTCAGGGAGCTTTCATTGACCAAAAGGGAATAATTTTCCAGGATCCGGCCGTCTGCCGCTACCATATCCCCTGCTTCCAAGAGCAGGATGTCCCCAGGAACGATCTCCCTGGATAGAATTTCCTGCTTTTTCCCCTCTCTTATCACCTTTGCTACCGGTGACGACAGGGCCATAAGACTGTCTAAGGACTTTTCTGCCTTCTGGTGTTCTACGGTCCCCAGCACCGCATTCAGCAGAAGCACTGCAAAAATCACTCCTGTGCTTTCCACGTCACCGGATATCATAGAAATTACTGCTGCTATAATCAGGATGATGACCAACAGGTCTTTAAACTGGTCCAGAAATACCTGGAAAGCGCTTTTACGTTCCGCTTTCTTTAGTGTATTTGGACCATATAACTGCCTGCGCTTCAGGACCTCCCTGGAATCCAGGCCGTTCCTGCCTGCGCCGAGCTTAGCAAGGGCCTCATCCTCTGATAAACGAAACCATTCTTCCATTCTGACGCTCCTTCCTGTTTCTCATACTATGGTATGAGACAGGTAGTGAATTTCATGAATGATTTTAGCTTGCTATCGACATGAGCCGGACAGCAAGGTATAACAGGCGGCTTAATATGGGTTTTATCTCGGTGGATATCCATTGTATAATGGAAAGAGATCAACGGTCAATCTACCTGCTCCACCTCCAGTTCAATCAGTTTATGTTCAAGTACATCCACCAACCCCTTATCAGTCAACCCAAGATCCGGAACCGTCGGAAGGGAAATAAAACTCAGGGACATGAACGGAGCCTCCATCTCACAGCCCAGTATTTTTGCATCCCCATTAAGAATATCCAGCTGGGCCATCACTTCTTCAGCTGTTTTTTCACTCATCAGGCCTCCAATCGGCAGCTCCATGCTGTTTAATATCCCACCGTCACAGGCTACTGCCAACCCTCCATTCAGTCTGGCGACTTCATTCACTGCCGCCGCCATATCTTCATCATTCGTCCCTACTGCCACGATATTATGGTGGTCATGGGACATGGAATATGCCAGCGCCCCTTTCTTCAGTTGGAATCCACGGACAAATCCAACACCAACGTTGCCATTTTTTCCATACCTCTCCACGACTGCAAGTTTAAGAATATCCTGTTCCACATCCGTTAAAATAACACCATTCTTTACCTTCATCTCTTTTATGATACGATGGTTAATTATCTGCCTTGGAATCATATCAATTACATGAATATCCGTTGTTCCATCTGTATTCTTTGATGCTGCCATGAAAGAATCTGAAGTAATCTTATTTTTCAGGATTACTGTATTTTTAATCCATTGGGGATAATTACTCACCCTGCATTCTTCCAGAAGTTCACCGTCTGCCGCAACAACTTTTCCCTCAAATATCACCATGGTAGGCTTTACAATGCGCCAGTCTTCCACAAGCAGGATGTCCGCCAACCGTCCGGGAGTAATGCTTCCGATTTCATCTTCCATGCGAAAATGCTTTGCCGTGTTCACCGTTGCTATCTGAATCGCTTTTATCGGGTCCAGTCCCAGTTCCACAGCTCTTGACACATTATAGTTAATATGTCCTTCCACCTGTATCTCCCGGGCATGCTTATCATCGGTGCAGAACATGATATTTGAAGTATCCAGCTGGTTGTCCACAATTCCCTTTACCAGTTCGTCCACGTTACGCTCACTGCTTCCTTCCCGGATAAACACCTTCATTCCCACTTTCAGGCGTTCCAGCATTTCATTAGTATTTACACATTCATGGTCGTCGGAAATTCCTGAAGAAGCATATACATTCAGTTCCTGCCCCAGACGTCCTATGGCATGTCCGTTTACCAGTTTCCTCCGTGAAAGCGTATCCGCTATCTTATGGAGATATTCATCCTTTACAAAGAGAATCTTTGATGGGTCCAGTTCACCCAGGCTGACGCTTTCATCCCAATCCATGATATCTGCCACTTCCTTGGCCCCCAGAACTGCTCCCGTCGTCTCAAGTCCAGGTGCAGTCGGAACCCGGGAAGAGACCTCAATCAGCATTCTGTAAGGAAGACGGTTCATAGACTGGAGCATTGCCCTTAGCCCCTGCTCTCCTGCCACATTTGCAATTTCCATCAAATCTGCACACAGTGTGGTCGTTCCCTGGGGAACCACTACGGAAGCCAGCGCTTCCGGAGAAAGCATAGTGGATTCAAAGTGCATATGGGCGTCAATCAGCCCCGGCAGCGCATACTGCCCTTTACAATCCAGTACACGTTCCGCTTCCAGGACTGCGTCAGGGTCGATGGACACAATTCTCTTGTTTTTAATATATATATTGGTGGGATACACTTCACCGGAAAATACATTTACTAGTTTTACACGTTCCAGCTTTAAATCACAGGGATGCTTCCCCAGACCTGTCTCAATTGTATTCTTTATTTCCTCAAATGTTCTCATATTTATTTCTCTCCTATAAAATAATCTCCAGTATCAGATACGCAATAAAGATAACCGTTAACACCCACACCGTCTTTGTCATTTCCTTTGCCTTGCCCGAAGCAACCTGTCCGATGGTATATCCAATTAATCCAAACAGGATTCCATATGCAATATTATAGGAAAATGGCATGAGGGCCACTGTGAGAAATACCGGAAGCGCGATGGAAACATCATCAAGCGGCAGCTTTCTTAATGGTTCTATCATAAATATCCCTACCATAACCAGGGCCGGTGCAGTAGCAATCGATGGAATCATAAGAAACAACGGTGATAAAAACAGTGTGAACAAGAACAGTACTCCCGTCACACAGGCAGTAAGACCGGTTCTTCCGCCTTCGTTAATCCCGGTTGCACTTTCTGCTCCATAAATCGTCACCGTATTCGTTCCCAGCAGTGCTCCAACAGCCGCTCCGCCGGCACTTACAAACAACGCCTTACCGGCGCACGGAATATTCCCCTTCTCATCCATCAGGCCAGCCTTCGATGAAACACCCAAAAGAACACCGATACTGTCAAACAGATCCACAAACAGGAAACTGACAATAGCGAAAATTACTCCCAGCACCATTTCCGGTGTTCCTGAAAACAGCCCCTTTAACGTCAGCTTACCAAACGTAGGCGCCATGGCAGCCACCGGATTATCAAAAGAAATGATGCGGTCCGGAATCACTGTATATGCTATTCCTGTCATTGGATCTTTTACCAAAATGCCAAGCGCAGTCACAACCAGAATCCCAATCAGAATCGCGCCTCTGACCTTCTTGATCACCAGGACTGCCGTAAGGAAAACCCCAAAGAGTGCAAGCAGGGCTCCTGGATTGGCTAAATCCCCCAGCGTCAGCAGTGTATCCGGAGAAGATGTAACGATTCCCGCTTGCATGAGCCCCGTAAATGCAATAAAGAATCCAATCCCCGAACCCACGGAATGTTTGATGCAGTCCGGCATGGCATCCACAATTTTCTGCTGTACCTTAAATATGCTTAACAACATAAACGTAATTCCGGATATCGCCACACAAGCTAAGGCATTCTGCCATGGAAGCCCAAGTGTGTTGCACACATAATATGTAAAATAAGCATTCAGTCCCATGGCAGGTGCAAGGGCAAATGGCAGATTCGCCCAGATTCCAATCCAGATACAGGCAATGGCCGATGCCACAGCCGTTGCCCAGAAGACTGCTTTTGTGTCCATTCCTGCCGCCGATAAGATTCCCGGATTTACTGCCACAATGTAGACACAGGTTAAAAATGTTGTGGTCCCCGCCAATATCTCTGTTTTAATATTCGTCCCTCTCTCAGAAAGATGAAAAAACTGATTCAGTTTGTCTCTCATAATAGTATATTCCCCTTATTTGTTATTATGATAATATGGTATTACCTTATTGTTCTTTAAAAAATAAAGCACTTTACAGCACTCTATTCTTTTACTAAATCTAATCTTCATATACATTCTTTACTCTTAGAAGGCTGAATTTTATGTACTTTGTATCATAAAATTCAGTATCATAAATAACCGGTCTATTATCTTGATTGTAATTTATCCCATGAAATACTAAAACACTGTCGCACTCCATCTTCCGCCCACAAACGGTTTCTTGCTCCATCTCCCTGCGGTTCATGGTTTCTATCCGGATTTTATCTCTGACAATAAAGCATCCGCCAAACTTTCTTAAGATATCAAAGGTGGACTTCCCTTCCACAGCCTCTCGTTTCAAATCATCTCCTGCCAAACTACATGCAAAACGGTCGATGCTGATTATGGCTGGATGTCCATCTGCCANNCCCTTCTTCCAGTTGAAGAATCCTTATAACCTCATCGTCAGCTTTCAACTTCCTGACATCCGCAACTTCGAAGGAGGCCTTATAACCACAGGATTCAATCAGCCTTGAAAATTCTTCTCCCGGCATAAGATTCACTTGAATATTTAAAGCTTCCGGATTAACAAATGTTCCTCTTCCATGAATTCTTAGGACTATCCCCTCCTTCTCCAGTTCATCCAATGCCCGGCGCACTGTTACCCTGCTGACTCCAAGATTCGAAGACAGTTCATTCTCTGGCGGCAGCTTCGTATTTCCCCCCAAATCCAGACTTCGAATATATTTATAAAGATAATTCTTAACTGAGCTGCTTAAATTGGGTTTTAACATTGGGTGAAGTTCCATATTCTCTCTCGCTTTCATAAGGTATTACCATATTATCATTTTATCAGCACGAAGAATTTCTGTCAATACAGAAAATAATCCAGATAAATCCAGACGTTTTTTGTCTATTTACCACAACATTCGATAAGAAAACAAACATCATTTGCCATTGGCAAATTCAGTTTTGGAGATGAGCCGTTTATATTTGTTTCCTATTGCAGGGGACCGTTTTTTTTATTATAATTTGATCATGGGATGATCAACCCGCAAACCGTAAGCAACCATGATAAGAAAGGACATGATAAATATGGAAAAAATAACAAGTTTTACCATCGACCATTTGAAACTTCTTCCAGGCATCTATGTCTCCCGCAGGGATCAGGCCGGGGACTCTGTCATTACTACCTTTGATATCCGCATGACCCGCCCTAACTTTGAGCCAGTTATGAATACGGCGGAAATCCACACCATTGAGCATCTGGGAGCCACTTTCCTGCGCAACCACGAATTCTTTTCTTCCCGTATTTTGTACTTNNCCGCACCGGCTTTTACCTTCTGCTGTCCGGTGATTACAAGTCCGGGGACATTGTCCCATTGATCACGGAAATGTATGAATTTATCCGGGATTTTGAAGGCGAGGTGCCAGGCGCGGCAGCAAGAGACTGCGGCAATTACCTGGACATGAATCTTGGCATGGCAAAATACCTGGCCGGAAAATTCCTTGATTCTGTACTATATGGAATCGATGACGACCAGCTTATTTATCCTGAGGACTAAAAGCCAGGTTATGAAACTGATTATTTGTTAAAAGCCGGCAAAGAGGACATATCATGGCCCTCTCTGCCGGCTCTTTTCTTTTACCCTTCATCCAATTCCTCCACCATCCGGTATCCAACGCCCATTTCCGTAAGAATATACTGGGGAGCTCCGGGATTTGCCTCTATCTTTCTCCTTATATTCGCCATGTTGACACGAAGGGTATGGCTTTCATCGGTATATACCCCCCATATTTCCCGTATGATAAAATCATGGGTAAGCACCTTGCCCGCATTTTTAGACAGTAAAACCAACAGCTTATATTCAATCGGAGTTAAATGGATTCTTTCTCCGGCTTTGTATACGACCCGTTTGTTATAATCGATTTCCAGCTTCCCGATGGTGACCTTTTCTTCTCCCAGGGTTTCCGCTGCGGCTGATTGAGGGCTGTGCCGCATTGCCGTCCGTATCCGGGCAAGAAGTTCCGAGGTCCCGAATGGCTTTACGATGTAATCATCAGCTCCAAAATCAAGGGCAGCCACCTTTTCACGCTCATGCCCGCGGGCGGAGACCACGATCACAGGGGTCTTCGACCATTGACGTATATTCTTAAGTATCTCTAATCCGTCAATGTCCGGCAGACCCAAGTCCAGAAGAATGATATCGGGAACATGAGAGGTAAACATGGAAAGCCCTTCCTTCCCTGTTTTGGCCTTAACCACCTGATAACCGTTTGAGGTCAGAATGGCAGATATAAAATTGCATATCGCATCTTCATCTTCAATGATCAGCACCGTTGGTTTTATATCCATATTTATTCACTTCCTTTCAAAGGCAGAGTGAAGCGGAATACCGTTCCTCCATCCTTTCTGTTTTCAGCCTCTAAGTTTCCCTGATGAGCATTGACAATGGTTTTGCAGATGGACAGGCCGATCCCCATTCCTCTGGAGGAATCGGCACTCCTGCTTTCGCAGGGCTTATAGCCTGAAAACAGATAGGGAAGATCCTCATTGGGAATCCCTCTCCCCCTGTCCAGCACCTCAAACCTGGCCCATGTTCCATCTCTCTCCAAACGGACCTCAATGGAGGAATCGTCTGAAGAATATTTTATGGCATTCTCAAGAAGATTGATCAGCACCTGTACGATTAAGGTTCCATCCATTGGGACCTCTAAGAATTCCTCCGGAACTTGAACAAAGATTTTGCTCTGGGGGAATCTTCTCTTAATACGGCTGACGGCCTCCCCGACAACCTCCTCCGCTGCCTCCGGGCTTTTCTTAAGATTGGAGGCAGACTCATTGATCCGCGTCACGGAAAGCAGATTTTCTACCATGCGTATGAGCCACTGTGATTCCTCCTGTATGTTGGCGACCAGGCTGTTCCGTGTATTTTCATCAAGCATTTCCCCATTTTCACGGATCACAGAGCTGGCTCCCAGGATGCCCGCAAGAGGCGTGCGCAGATCATGGGAGATTGCCCGCAAAAGGGTGCTCCGCATCTTTTCCTTTTCCGATTCCACCATAATGTTCCGCTGCTCATCGGAAAGATGCTGCCGCTCCAGGGCCATTGCCACCTGGGAAGCGATCATGCGCAAAAACAGACGGGCATTATGGTCAAGATTTTCTTTTCCGCAGGAAATTCCCCAGACGGCAATAACCTTTCCCTGAGAGATCACAGGCATATAAAATGCCGCCGCTCCCATCAGAGTATCGGTCCCCGCTCCCGCCCGTTTCTGGTTTAAGAACACCCAGTGGGCAACCGCCTTTTCATCGGCGGAGTTTAAGACAGAGGAACCGATGTCATCGTCCGCCTGCCCCACTTCACCATCCTCCCCATGTTCCGGGTCAGTGGTGAAAAAGATTATGGACCGTCCAAACAGCTTCACCACGTAGTCATTTGTAAGGGCTACGATCCGGTCAAGGCCCCTTGTGGCAAGGAGCTTTTTATTGATTTCATACAGGATCTCCGTACGGTGTTCCCTCTTTACGGCCAGCCTCGCTTCCGCCTTCATGCGCACGGTCAAAGCGCTGGTAATCAAAGCTACCAGAAGCATGATGGCAAAAGTAAGTGGGTAGCCGGCTTGAATTGCGTTTAAGGTGAAATAAGGCTCTGTAAAGAAGAAATTAAAGGTCAATACGCCGACTGCGGAAGCAAAGATCCCGTATCCATACCCTTCCGTCATACGGGAAACCAGCAAGACGGAGAAAATATAAACCATAATAATATTCTGGTCCATGACGTCAAACTGGTGAAGCCAAAGGGACAGCAGAGTGGCAGCCGCCAATATAGAAAGAGTCTTTACGGTATCCCCCCAGGTAAAGCGGAAATTCTCATGCCTCACATTCCTCGGCTTCCTATAGCTGCGCCTGGTAATGATTCCTGGTATGATGTGAATTTCTATGTTAGGCAAAAGAGAGATGAGCTTGTCTTCAAAAGCCATGTCAAACAGATTTTTAAGGGTTTTCTTATTTCTGCTTTTACCCACTACGATATTGGTGATACCGGAAAGCTTGGCATATTCCGATACGGTAACGGCAATATCATGTCCGGTCAGGTTGACGATCTCTGCCCCCAGCTTATCTGCCAGATCCAGATTCGCCCGGATCGTTTTCTGCTGTTCAGCGGTAAAACCTTCACTATCTATATCTTCCACGTATAATGCGACCCAGCTTGCGTGAAACGCCTCCGCCGCCCGCGCTGTCCACCGGATGCATTTTGCCGATGAGGGTGACGGGCCGATGCAGACAAGCAGCTTGGTATTGGCCATTTTATCAGATAAGCTCCGCTCGCTCTGATTCTCTGAGCTGATCTTATCCGCAGCGCTGCGCAGGGCGATCTCCCGCAAAAGCCGTAAGTTCTCCTGTGTGAAAAAATTCTGCATGGCCGTTTCCGCCCGGTCAGAACGGTATATCTTTCCTACTTCAAGGCGTCGCAGCAGTTCATCCGGTTCAATATCCACCAGTTCAATTTTCTCAGCCCGGTCAAAGATATAATCCGGCACAGTTTCCCGGACCCTTACCTTAGTGATGTTGTCGATAACGTCATTTAAGCTCTCCATGTGCTGGACATTGACTGTTGTATAAACATCAATCCCGGCTTCCAGAAGCTCTTCAATGTCCTGATATCGTTTTTTGTTCCTCCCGCCCTCTGCATTAGTATGGGCCAGCTCATCCACAAGAATTAATTCCGGCTTAAACTCCAGGGCCTTATCCAAGTCGAATTCCTTTAGCTCCATATTGCGGTATGATACGTCTTTAGGCGGAAGCACCGTCAGACCATGCAGCTTCTGCATGGTCTCAGGACGGGTATGAGGTTCGATATAGCCGACTAAAACGTCTATCCCGCTTTTCGCGCGTTCCTGGGCGTCGTCAAGCATTGCATAAGTTTTTCCCACGCCGGCGGCATATCCAAAATATATTTTCAGCCTACCCGGCCTTTGATCCCGCTGGGTCTGAATATCCTCTAAAATCAAATCAGGGTCAGGTCTGTGATCAAATGATTCCATCTATATTCCACCACCTTACTATATAGANNGTATCATACCACTTTTTTTGCCTGCAGCAAACCATCAAGAGTCAAATTCACCTCTAAAACATTGACGGCCGGTTCGCCGATAAACCCAAGAAAGCGTTCCTTCGTACAGGTCTTTATAATGCTTCTCACTTCTTCCTCTGTCATGTCCCTTGCTGCCGCGATTCTTGCCACCTGGTATTCCGCCGCCTCAGGAGAAATATGAGGGTCAACGCCGCTTCCTGAGGCCGTAACCAGATCCATGGGAATATCCGCCTGATTGTCTGGATCAAGGGAATGCCACCAGCTTATGCGGTCCAGAACAAGCTTTTGCTGCTCTTCGCTGACAGGGGAGAGGTTTGATACGCCTGAGGGCCTTCCAATCAGGTACCCGGGCTTTGTAAATTCCTGAGCCAGCCACTGGGACCCGTATTCCTTTTGTGTTCCGTCCTTTTGAGCCACAACTATCATGCTGCCGCCCGCCTGGTCCGGAAACAAAAGCTGGGCGGCGCCCGTGACAGCAGCCGTATAAACGGCGCCGCACAATACGGTCATTATGCCAAAACATACGACGGCGGCTCTAAATAATTTCATGGTTTTCATTGTATCCATTCACCTCACGTAAGACCGCATGCGGTCAGAATCATATCAATCAGCTTAATTGCGAGAAAAGGCGCACAGATCCCGCCAAGACCATAGACCAGTAAGTTCCTTGCTAACAGCTTTTCAGCAGGCAGCTCCCGGTATTTTACCCCTTTAAGTGCCAGGGGAATCAGTGCGATAATAATCAGCGCGTTATAAATGATCGCTGAAAGCATGGCACTTGTGGCACTGGTCAGCCTCATGAAATTCAAGGCTTCAAGCTGGGGATAGATGCCGAAAAACAATACGGGAATGATGGCAAAATACTTTGCCACATCGTTTGCCACACTAAAGGTCGTCAAGGAACCTCTTGTCATTAAAAGCTGCTTGCCGATCCGCACAATATCGATGAGCTTGGTGGGACTGGAGTCTAAATCCACCATGTTTCCTGCCTCTTTGGCAGCCTGTGTGCCTGAATTCATGGCCACCGCAACATCTGCCTGGGCCAGGGCAGGAGCATCGTTTGTACCGTCTCCTGTCATGGCGACCAGATGACCTTTGGCCTGGTAATCACGGATGAGGGCCAGCTTTGCTTCCGGCGTGGCTTCCGCAAGGAAATCATCAACGCCCGCTTCTGCAGCGATAGCAGCAGCTGTCATAGGATTGTCGCCGGTGATCATAATGGTTTTGATGCCCATTTTACGCAGATCTTCAAAGCGTTCCTTTACGCCGTTTTTCACAATGTCCTTTAAATAGACCACACCCATTACCTGGTTGTTCTTTGCCACCACAAGGGGGGTGCCTCCTGCCTCAGCCACGCGTCTTACCAGGTTCTCACATTCCTCCGGGTATTTGCCGCTCTTTTCCATCACATATGCTTTGATGGTATCGGCAGCACCCTTCCGGATCTCATTCCCCTGATAGTCGATGCCGCTCATCCTAGTCTTTGCCGTAAATTCCACAAAACTTGCCCCCAGGGTCGAAAGCTCCCTGCCCCGTATCTCAAACCGTTCCTTTGCCAGTACCACAATGCTTCTTCCTTCCGCTGTCTGGTCAGCAAGAGAGGACAACTGCGCCGCATCGGCAAGCTCCTGCTCTGTGACCCCAGCCACCGGCATAAATTCGCTGGCCTGACGGTTTCCCAGGGTAATGGTCCCGGTCTTATCAAGCAGCAGCACATCCACATCACCGGCAGCTTCAATGGCCCGCCCGCTCATTGCCAGAACATTGGCCTGATTTAAGCGGCTCATGCCCGCTATGCCGATAGAAGAAAGAAGCGCGCCAATGGTAGTAGGGGCAAGGCATACCAGAAGGGCAATGACATTGGTGATGGAAATGGCGGAACCAGAGCCCGCCTGAAGGCTTGCAAAGCCGGTAAAGGGCCGCAGGGCTGCCGTAACCACAAGAAAGATGATGGTAAGGGTTATAAGCAAAATCTGCAAAGCCACTTCATTGGGCGTTTTCTTTCTGGCTGCGCCTTCCACCATGGATATCATTTTATCAAGGAAGCTTTCTCCTGCTTCCGCTGTTACTTCAATGATCAGCCAGTCAGACACCAGGGTGGTTCCTCCTGTGACAGCGCTTCGGTCGCCGCCTGATTCCCGGATGACCGGAGCTGATTCCCCGGTAATGGCGCTTTCGTCCACAGAGGCTGCCCCATCGATCACTTCCCCATCCATCGGAATCTGCTCCCCTGCCCTGACATATACGACATCACCCTTTTTCAGGGTATTGGAAAGGACCTCAGTATAATCGTCAATATTAGAAGGGGATTTCAGTTTTCTTGCCTTAACGTCCTTTTTGGCACTGCGCAGACTGTCTGCCTGTGCCCGTCCACGACCCTCTGCAATGGCTTCTGCAAAGTTGGCAAACAGAACAGTAAACCATAAAATCAGGGATATGGTTAAGGTATAACCCGAATTTTCATCCTTAAGACCTGCAAAGGAAAGAAAATACAAAACACCGGTCAGGACCGCTCCTATATAAACTACCAGCATGACAGGATTTTTCACCTGCACCCTGGGAGACAGCTTGATAAAGGACTGCCTCAGCGCATCATAAAAGATGCTTTTGTCAACACTCTTTTTTTCCATTTTAATCACCTTCTATCACTTCATTGTAAAGAAATCGGCAATCGGACCAAGTGCCAG
Organism: Hungatella sp. UBA5982; assembly: GCA_002429965.1. Lineage (GTDB taxonomy): Bacteria > Bacillota > Clostridia > Lachnospirales > Lachnospiraceae > Lacrimispora. The sequence continues at coordinate 2,331 of DJBG01000224.1, read as the reverse complement.
CGCCGGTAAAAAGCTCAGCGCGCCTATGATGAGGATAACTCCGATCAAAAGTCCAACAAATATTCCATTGCTGGTGGATAATGTGCCCTCGCTGACGGCAACAGCCTTTTTCTTTGCCATATTGCCGGCAAGGAAAATGACGGCTGTCATGGGAATGAACCGGACCATCAGCATAATGATCCCACCTAAGATATTTGTAAACGGGGTGTTCCCATAAAATCCTCCAAAGGAACTGCCGTTGTTATTAGCCATGGAAGAAAAGGCATATAAAATCTCCGAAAATCCATGGGCTCCTGAATTGGTCAGCCATGACCGGGCACCAGGCATGGAGACGGCGGCAGAAGTTCCTATAAGCGTTAGAAGCGGGGGGACGAGAACGATTAAACAAACCATTTTCATATCAAAAGGCTCTACCTTTTTCCCCAGATACTCCGGAGTCCGGCCAACCATTAAGCCTGCTATAAATACTGTAAGGAGCACAAATGCAAGCATTCCATAAAGTCCGCTTCCCACGCCGCCGAATACAATTTCTCCAAGCTGCATAAGGAACATGGAAACCATTCCCCCAAAGGGAGTAAGGCTGTCGTGCATGGCGTTCACAGAACCGTTGGACGCCGCCGTGGTCACCACTGCCCATAATGAGGAAGCACCGACGCCGTGAACCACTTCCTTGCCCTCCATGCTGCCGGAGGCTGCTGCGTGTTCAAACACAGGCGCCGCAAACTGTTCGCTTATGGTTGCTGCAGCAAGAGCGGCTATAAAGAAAATCATCATGGCAATGTAGATTGACCGCCCCTGCCTGCTGTCTTTTACTGCCCTTCCAAAGCTTACGCAAAGAGCCGCAGGAATCAGCAGAATGGACAAGGCCTGTATAAAGTTGGAGAAGGCAGTTGGATTCTCAAGAGGAAACGCAGAGTTCATCCCAAAGAAGCCGCCCCCGTTTGTTCCAAGCTGCTTGATCGCAATCTGGCTTGCCGCAGGGCCTAAGGGAATTGTCTGTAAGGCCCCATTTTCCAGCATGGCAACTTCTTTATAGGAACCAAATGTCTGTACAACCCCCTGTGAAACAAGCAGCAAAGCCACGAGAAAGGAAATCGGGATCAGGATGTAAAGCGTGGACTTAACCAGGTCCGCCCAAAAATTCCCAATGGTTTTTTTCTGTTTCAGGACAAAGCCTCTGATCAGTGCAAAGAGGACGGCGATTCCCGTTGCGGCTGACACGAAGTTCTGGACCGCAAGACCCGAAAACTGGGTGAAATAGGACAGGGTGGATTCGCCTGAATATGATTGCCAGTTGGTATTGGAAATAAAGCTGGCAGTAGTGTTAAAAGCCAAATGCCAGCTGGTTCCTTTCATCCCCTCCGGATTAAATGGCAAAAATCCCTGAAGCATCAATAATCCGAAAAGAAAAACAAAGCCTGCTCCGCTGAATAAGAAAACAGAGATCGCATACTTTCCTGCATTCATCTCTTCCTCGGCGGAAATGCCCATCAGTTTATAAATCCCTTTCTCCACAGGAGCAAGGACCGTAGTCAGAAAAACCCTTTGCCCAGACATAACCTTGTATATATAAATACCCAATGGAAAGGACAATCCGACTAAGACAGCAATATAAAATATGTCTTGCATAACAATATGGCTCATAACTGGTCACCTCGAAATAAAATATAAAATAAATAAATTAATAACAAAACACCGATAATGCTTACCAGCATCAAAACAGCTCCCATGATATCATCTCCTGATCCTTTTATTTTTCTTCTCCCTATGCTCACAATCATATCAGAGAAATAATCAAGACGGTGTCAAAATGAAAAGGCACCATGTCAAGAAGTTGTCAAGATAATGTCTTCTATGCATCCTTCCCTGAAAAACCGCAAAATAAAACACACCAGGGCCCTCCCTCCATGGTGTGTTTTATTATCATTGATTATAAAAACCGAGTATACGTTTTGCCAGACTTTCTGAATCCAGTTCATGCTCTCTTAGCAGTTCCCTTGCAGAGCCGGATCTTCCATAGACGANNTTAAAACAGGGACCGGATAATTTTCAGACAGAGCATCACACACTGCACTTCCTAACCCACCGATAATGGAATGCTCCTCCACGACTGCAATCTTCCCGGTCTTTTTTGCTGACTGAATCACTAAATCCTTATCCAAAGGCTTAATGGTATGGATATTTATTATTTGTGCATGAAGCCCTTTTTCCGCCAATATTTTCTCTGCTTCCAGCACTTCATTTACCAGGATCCCATTTGCAATGACAGTAATATCCCCGCCCTCTTTTAAAACGACCCCTTTCCCAATCTCAAAATGATAGTTCTCCCTC
>DJBG01000220.1:6531-11132 GCA_002429965.1 Hungatella sp. UBA5982 | reverse complement strand
CCAGGCGCCTCTGTTCTCCATAAGGAAGATTTCCTGCTTCATAATTTTCTTTTCCACTTAGATGGACAATTTGAAGCAGCTCCCTGGCTTTTTTTGTCAGTTCCTCTTCCTGCTTCCAGTATGACGGTGTACGAAAAACGGCATGGAACAGATTGTAGGAAAGCTTGGCGCTCATGGCTGCCTTTACATTATCAATTACGGTCATTTTCTTAAATAACCGGATATTCTGGAATGTTCTTGCAATTCCCGCCTCAACGATCTGATAGGTCTTNNTTCATGCGCTGACCATTTAAGTAAAAGGATCCTTCCGTAGGTTTATAAACACCGGTGATCAGATTGAACACGGTGGTTTTTCCCGCACCGTTTGGCCCGATCAGCCCTACCAGCTCCGATTCTCCGATTTCCATATTAAAACTGTCAACCGCTTTTAATCCGCCGAACTGGATTCCCAGGTTCTGTGCCTTTAATACCGGCTTGGTTCCTTCCGTCCCTGTCATATTTATTCCCCTCCTTCTGTTTTTTTCCGGTTCTTTTCCCAACCGCCTTTTCTGCCTGTCAGCCGTTCATATACACGAATGAGGGAAAATTCCCATGCTCCAAAGATACCTCCCGGTTTGAAAATCATAACCAGTATCAGTACTACAGAGTATGCCAGCATACGGTACTGGGAGAACTGTCGCATCATCTCCGGAAGAGAAGAAAGAAAAGCCGCACCGATAATGGACCCGGTAATGGAGCCGATCCCTCCGATGATTACCTCTGAGAGAAGCTCCGCTGAGTACATGAAGTTAAAGTTGGTGGGGATCATGGCTGTCATGTAATGGGCATAAACACCTCCGCCGATTCCTGCAAAGAAAGCAGCTACGGTAAAGGTAAGCACTTTATAATAAGTTACATTGATTCCCGAAGCAGACGCTGCTATGTAATCTTCCCGAATGGCTTTCACCGTTCTGCCAAAGCGGCTGCGTACATACATGTACATGATGGTGATGCAGATCACCATGATCCAGAAGCTCCAATAGAAGTTTGAAAGCTTCAAAATACCACTCATGGTTTTTCCACCGCCTGTAATAGAAAGATTGCAAAAGCGAACCCGGATAATCTCCGCAAAAGCAATGGTCACAATGNNGAGCAACCAGGAATAATACGATATCCGGCAGTCCTTTTCCTGCAAGTCCATTGGACACAATGGCAGAGGCATATGCCCCCACTGATACAAATCCCGCATGGCCAAGGGAAAATTCGCCCATACAGCCCACTACCAGATTTAAGGAAGCCACCATAATGACCGTATAACAGGCGGTGGTACTGATTCCCTTGATGTACTGAGTGGACCTGCCAAAAACATTGTTTTCAAAAAGCAGGACAAACAGGAAAAAAACTGCCAGAACACCCAGGAAATTAAGGAAATAGCAAACTTTAAACCGTTTTTCCATGGTCCATCCCCCTAAACTTTCTCGCCCACATTCTTGCCAAGAATGCCGGACGGTTTTACCAAAAGAATCACAATCAGAATAGCATAAGTAATCGCTTCATACCAGCCCGGTGCAAAGAGTTTTACATAAATCTCAATGAGGCCAACGAGGATTCCTCCAAGCATGGCTCCGGGAATGACACCGATTCCTCCAAGGACAGCGGCAATAAAGGCCTTAAGTCCCATCATGGAACCCATATCATTGGTGACCCGGGGATATTTGGCACAGTACATAAGGGCTGCAACTGCCGCCAGTGCGGAGCCGATGGCAAAGGTCATGGTAATCACTTTATTGACATTGATTCCCGCAAGAATGGAAGCATCGCGGTCCTGGGGAACTGCCCGCATGGCTTTCCCTATCTTGGTATTCTTAATAAATATCTGAAGGCCTGCCATCATAACTATCCCGATACTGATGGTTAAGATAACATTCAGAGGTAGCGCCACTCCAAGCACATCTACAGAAGGTAAATCAAATATTTTCTGGACATTATGGGGCTTTGCACCAAAAAGGACCATGGCCAGATTTTCAAGAAACAGACTCATGGCAAGTGCTGTAATAAGGGCTGACATGGAGCCTGCCCTGCGGACCGGCTTATAGGCTATCACCTCAACCATGACTCCCACCGCCGCGCATATGACCACGGCAAGGAAAACGGAAATCCATACAGGCATTCCTGCATGGATCATGAAAGGAATGGTATAAAATAAGGTATAGGCTCCAATCATGATAAAATCGCCATGTGCAAAGTTAATCATACGGATGATTCCATATACCATGGTATAACCAAGTGCAATCAAAGCATAGATAGAGCCCTGGTTCAGTCCGTTTATCAGGCTTTGAAAGAATAATGAAAATGTCATAGGATCTTCCTTTCTCAAAAGGAAAATGTGCAACAAAGGCTTTTCAAGTCTTTATGCACATTTCCCTATCATTTTTTCAGATCTTCCTGTAAGATTTATGCTGATTTATTCCTTTGTTCCTTCCCGCGAAAGAGTCATAAGCCATTTCACCTTGCCGGCTTCAAAGGTATTGATCGCTACGGATTTCTCTGGATCGCCGTTTTCATCCATGGTATAGGTTCCTCCTACACCTGTAAAAGTCATTCCGGTCATCCCCTTTACCAGGGAGGCCGTATCTGATGCACCGCCGTTTTTGGCAGCTTCCACCAGCATGTAAATAGCATCATAGTAAAGAGCCGCACATGCATTTAAGCTTTCCGTACCGTATTTTTCTGTATATTTGGATACGAAATTTACTACGGCCGGAGCGGTATCTTCTGAAGAATAGTGGTTGGTAAAATAGCAGTTCTCAAATTNNCGTATCGGTTCCATCCCAGCCATCGCCGCCCATGACAGCACCGTCAAAGCCTGCATCCCTTGCCGCGCCTATCAGAAGGGGAACCGTATCAAGGAATGCGGGATAAAACAGGAAATCTGCTCCTTTAGCCACTACCTGGGAAGTCTGGGAAGAAAAATCTGTATCCTTTGTGGTACATTCTCCTACATATACCACTTCAATTCCATTTGCCTCGGCATTCTCAATAAATGCATCCTTTAAGCCGTTGGAATAATCATCATCCTTTGCATAAATAACGGCGGCTTTTGTCCAGCCCTTTTCCTTTGCAAACTGCGCTGCCATTTTGCCCTGATACGGGTCAATAAAACAATTCCTGAAAATAGTGGAACCTTTTAAGGTTACGTCTTTATTGGTAGCTCCTGTTGCCAGAAGGAGCATGTTATCTTTGGAAGCCTGTTCGGCAACGGGAAGGGTAACGGAAGAAAAAAAGCTTCCTACTATGGCACCGGGACTTTCCTTCATCAGGCTGTTGTAAGCNNAATTGCCTGCTTGGCATCACCGCCGTCATCTACTATTTTTCCGCCATTTACGATTTCAACCTTATAATCGAAATCCCCGGAATTGATTTCTTCAACCGCCATGGCAATGGCATTCTGTGCGCCCTCTCCATAAACAGCAGAGCCTCCTGTGACAGGACCATACACGCCGATCTTAATGGTTTTCCCGTCTTCTCCTTCTGGGGTAGACGCTGCATCCTGGGAAGCCGTTGTACTTACAGCGGCTGTACTGCCTCCCGCAGTACTCTGCTGTGCAGATGAACCGCAGCCGGCAAGGAGCGCTGCTGTCATTGCTGTGATAAGAGTTACGGGTAATAATCTTTTTTTCATAATCGCTTCCTCCTCAATCTATTATCATAAAAGACGAAAATAAAGACGGAACAAGGAGGCTTCCCCAAAAATGCAGGGAAAACCTCCTTGTTCTCCTTAAGAAACTTATTTGCTTTATGAATTGGATCACATGCATCACAAAATTTCCATAAGCAAAAAGAGCCGCAACCGTACTGTGTACGCTTGAGACTCCTTTGTTCTCTCGTCTGTATGTTGGTAGGATTATAGCATTTGTATTTTAAGAATTCAAGTGATTTTGTCAACTTTGTGTTTTAGATGGTCTTGACTTAATTTTCTTAATTATTCAATCCGTTTCTGTAAACTTATCCATCACTGTCTTCAGAAAAAACGAGAATTTATCAATAGCTATATCTTAATTCTAAACGGGAACACCATCATACAAATATGGATCTTTCTTGTTGGTTCAGGAGCATCTAAAGTAGATAAAGCTAAAGCGTTATCTATCATTTNNCATCGTATTCTTTGTCAATCATACTTCTCCTCTACTCAAAATTAGCTGACGGTATATTATCAATAAAATTGCAAGGGCACAATCAAGCATATCACATTACTCCAGTTAAACATAATTTTTCTAATAAACTTACTTTATCTTTTTTTCAATAGATGTAATATTATGGCTTCTAATTCTATTAATAAACAGACTTTTATCCGCAAGTTATGATGTAATGCAATGTCTCAAAGTTAACAAACATCAATACGGTCTAATCAGCAATTAAAAGAAGCAAAAATACGGAAAAAGGGGTTCTTCTAGATTTTATCAACAAGTTCCGAATAATGTACTGAATAACCTGAAATTAACACGTTGGTACAAGTAGACATATTTTATATGTATAAAGAATTAAACTTCTTTATGATATTTTAATTGTTAAGTATATAATTATAGAGGGGGAATTTATATGAATGATAATCAATGCTGTAA
>DJBG01000220.1:0-6359 GCA_002429965.1 Hungatella sp. UBA5982 | reverse complement strand
CTGGTCTTACTGGTGCAACCGGGCCGACCGGACTTACTGGTGCGACCGGTCCTACTGGTGCGACTGGACCTACCGGACCGACTGGACCTACCGGATCTACCGGGCCTACTGGGCCTACTGGGCCTACTGGGCCTACCGGCCCCATTCTACAGCCATTTGTAAATGCAAATATAATCCAGCAAACAGTACCTGGTATGCGGGGTATTGTTACATTTGGAGCAACTACAGCTGTGGGAATTGATTTTATTAATAGCAATACGTTTGTCATTACAAGAGCTGGTCTTTATGCATTGGTGTGCTCATTGAACTTTGCAGTAGGGACGCCGGCAAATACCTATTTTTGGGTATTACTAAATAATAACCCGACGGAGGGTGTTGCGCCGGTATCAAACGCGGATACCGTAGGGGAGATAACGATTTCAAGAGTCAACTTCTATAATGTTGGCGATATTGTCCAAATAGCATCTGGCAACATCGGAACGAGCACGACACTGGAAGAATCGCCTGGAGTTGTAGGCAGCGCCGGCCACTTAATTTTCTTTAGGTTTGCGGATGGAGCATAGTAAAAATTAAATAAAGAATATTCCACAGTTGGTGTTGAGAGTAAAATCGGATATGATGTAACGAATTGAATAAGAGACTAGACATTAATTGACTAGCCGACCTCTCACACCACCGTGGGTACCATTCGGTATACCGTGGAGTTTTCATAGATTTTCAGATAATAGTCATCCATGTGCATAAAGCCTTGGGTGGCTATTAATTTATTCGTAAGTCACTGTTCAGCATAATAGTTGCTCTCCATATACACCTTTCCAGCAATACGCAAGCTCTGTACCTTCCATTCAGATAAATTAGGCTTTCTTAATCGTATTTTTTCCACTGCTTCCAGTAGATTGATCAATGCTTCATCACCCTCGTGCAAAGCATATGCGGCAGGCTTATTGCTTAGGCAAATGATTACATGCAGTCTTTCATGGTCCTGCCTGCACCGCACAGCTCTTCAAAATCCTTGGTAAAGGCTCTTACCGCCATCGTTACAGAGTCATTTTTAATCAACCCCTCTATGACATCCGGAGAAATCGTAGACGCGCCGACCCCATACTGGCAAAGTTCCAGAATCTGCTGGGAATTCTTGAAGCTGGCTGCCAGCACTTCTGTTTTTAACCCATTTTTCTTGAATATGTCGTGGATGTCCTTGGCCGTTCTTATGCCATTTGCTCCAAGGTTATCGATCCGGTTTACATACGGTGCCGCATAGTCTGCCCCGGCTTTTCCTGCTAAAAATGCCTGCATCTGGGTGTAAATGGCCGTGGCTGTCACATTGGCCCCTTCTTTTTTCAGGGCTTTCATGGCTTTTAATCCTTCTTTTGTGGTAGGGATCTTTACATAGGTATTCCTCCCAAGCTCCTTTTGGATCCTGTGAGCCTCCTCAATCATTCCCCCAGTATCTGCTGCAACCACCTGCACATGAAGTTCCGCTTCCGGCCCAATAAATTCACGGATTTCCTTCAGTGTCTCAAAAGGCTGCTTTCCGTTTTTCGCGAGAATGCTGGGATTGGTCGTAACACCATCTACTGCAAATATGTCGTATACCTCTTTAATCTTCTCAATGTTTGCATCATCAATAATAAATTTCATGCCTTTGCTCCTCCTCTTCTCATGATNNATTGGTCACACCGATATATTTTTTATGGGCTTCCGGGTCAAAAATCTTAAAATCCGCATAAATCAGATCCAGCCACGGGAGTACCGCCTCCAGCGTTTCTGTTGGTACATGGAGAGCCGTTTCAATCGCCGTGTGGATGTTCCTTTTCTTCATCTCCTTTAAAAAGGAGAGGACAAACTCCGGCTGGAGCAGCGGCTCTCCCCCGGAGAGAGTAACACCGCCGCCGTATTTATAAAAAGGGGCATCCTTAAGTACCTCTTCCACAACCTCTTCCACGGTCATCCTGGTGCTGTCCCATAGGATTGCCCCGGAAGGGCATTCCTCTATGATCCGGTCCCAGTCCTCCGCTTTTGTAATATCAAGCCGGATTCCCTTTTCTGTAATGGAGACGCCGCCGTTTTCAGAAAGCAGGTAACAGATCTGGCAGCCAATGCATTTGTTCGGGAAGTGCAATGGTCTTACCGACTTACTGATCCCTTCCGGATTATGACACCATACGCAGGTTAAGGGACAGCCCTTTAAAAATACGGTTGTCCGGATTCCCCCGCCGTCATGGGTGGAAAAACGGCGGATATCAAAGACAGTTCCTTTTACCGTCCTCTCCTCCATATTGATTCCCTCCATATGTTTTATGTCTCCCATCAGATATCTGCGTAGCTGGTCCTTGCGATGATTTCATTCTGAAGCTCATCGGCAAGCTCCGTAAAATAAGCGGTATATCCGGCTACCCGGATGGTAAGGCTTCGATGCTGTTCCGGATTTTTCTTTGCCGCAATCAAATCTTCCTTCCTGACCACATTGAATTGGATATGAGGAATCTCCAGATCCACAAAGGTTCTTAAAAACAAGGCAAACTTATCGATTCCCTGCTGTGTGCGGAAAAATTCCGGCAAAAACTTCATATTAAGAAGCCCTCCGTTTGATGTCAGATTCTTATCCAGTTTTGATACGGATTTCAGCACTGCCGTAGGCCCCGTGATATCTCTTCCATAGACTGGGGACATTCCGCCATCAGCCAGCGGCTCTCTTGTATGCCTGCCATCCGGCGAAGCCCCTACATTCTCTCCCATGGGGACATGCGCGGAAACCGTATACATGCCTGTATGGTATATTCCGCCTCTGTAATTGGTATACCGGGACAGGCGCTTTTTAAAATATTCCGCCCATTTGGTCCCCAACTGGTCCACCCAGTCTACATCATTGCCGAATTTAGGCACTTTGTTTAAAAGGATGGTACGCAGCACTTCTTTTCCTTCAAAATCATTTTTAAGCGCTTCCAGCAGTTCTCCGGCCTCTGCTTTATGTTTATCAAATATAAGCAGCTTTATGGCCGCCAGACTGTCCGCTAAATTGGCCACCTGAATCATCTGGATTCCGGAGAAGTTGTATTTCGCTCCTCCCGCAGTCACATCCATCCCCTTTTTCATGCATTCATCAATGACGGAGGACAGGAATGGAGACGGAAGCAAGTCTATATGAGCTTTTTCTACCTCCTCACAGGCCTTTACCATCAACTCCATGTATTCATCTATGTATCTCTGAAATACGGCTTCCAGTTCTTCGTAGGTTTCATAAGTGGTTAAGTCCCCATAGTTGGGGGCCAGCTGTTCCCCGGTCAGAAGGCATTTTCCACCTGTCAGTGTCAGTTCCAGGACCTTGTTTAAATTAAACATGGCGGCATCGCTCCAACCCAGATTATTTCCCTGGGTGGTAAGCTCCACGCAGCCCACAATGGCATAGTCCCTGGCATCTTTTTGGTCTACTCCCAGTTCTTCCATGGCTGGAATCACCGCCTTATCATTGAAAAACTGGGGCATGCCGCTTCCCTTTGAAACCACCTTGACCGACTGTTTTAAAAGATCGTCTCCCGTATGTTCATGGAGCCTTACGGAAAGATTCGGCTGGGGAAGCCCTAAGTGCTCCTGAGCTTTTAGCAGTAGAAAGGAGAGATCATTGACAAAATCATTTCCCTCTGCATCCTGCCCTCCTATGGCAATATTAAATCCAATGGGGAAACCTGCGAAAAACTTGGCGCTGTTAGCATTACGCATATATACAATCTCATTAAATTTCAGCCACAGGCACTCAATAATCTCTAATGCTCCCTGTTCATTAAGGCACCCTTCCTTTCTGTCCCGGTCAAAATATTCCCAAAGGAATTCATCCATCCTTCCCGGCGAAAAGGAAGAAGCATTGGATTCCATATGGAGAATCACAAAAAGAAACCACAAAGACTGTACCGCCTCATGGAACGTTTCCGGCGGCTGTTCGGACAGCTTTTTGCAGATGCGGGCCACTTCTTCCATGCTGCCGCGCCTGTAACCATCCTCTTCCCCCTGGGCCATGTCCAGCAGAAGCTTATGATAACGCTGCATGAAATGAATGGCTCCGTCCATCACAAGGGATACGCTTTTAAAGAAATCCTTCTGGCGCCCGCCTGCAATTCTCAAACGGTCATCTGCTTCCCGTTTGATTCCTGCCGGTCCTTTGTGAAGCCACTCCTTACAGTTTGGGCATATATGCCCCTGGGCATGGTCTTTCTGGTTGATCTTCACGACCTTTGCAATATGATCGATCTCTTTTCCGCAGCGTTCCCACAGCACATCTTCCAGAGACTTTCCCTTCCAGTAGGGCCTTATTACCTCACGAAAATATGTAATGTCTTCCGGTCTGATCTCAAATCTGTCCTGTGGCCTGGTCGGAGGGGTTTCAAACTCCCGGTCCACCCAGGTACTTCCGCTTTCCGGAAAAACAACGCCATACCGTACCCCGGCCGTCCGGTTGCCCACAATCAATTCTTCCGGTTCAGCGTGGATTTCCAGCTGTTTCAATGCAGCCTTTAAAGACAACGCCCGCTGGATGATTCTCGGCTTTTCTTCATTTGCCTTATAGATATCCGTAATGATTTTCGCCTGCTCAACAGACGCGTATCTTGGCTCTGACAACATCTTTTTTTTCAGGATGCTGATACGTTCTGTCATCAACAGAGTTTCCACGGGATTCCTCCTGTTTATTATTTATTTTTATTACTTTTTCTGATTTCAGTATATTACTCTCGATTGTTTTTGTCAACGATATCTTTATTATTTTTTATTACTTTTTATTTCTTTAAAAATGTACTTATCAGTAATAATTTTAGTCTTATGAAGCACAATGAGGGCGCCTGTCTGGCTGGAATGTGGATTCTTCAGCAACAATATTACTGAAGGAAATTACGTGTCCCTGCAAATGGAGTCATTAATGAAACATTCTTTCCTGGATAAAACAAAAAAACATGCCCTCCCTCCATCGAAATGGAAAAGCATGTTTTTTACCTTGACTTTCATCTTTATAACCACTCAATATTAAATTCTTTCAATTTTTCTTCTATTTCGGCAGGCGGCTTACTTTCCATCACAGCGCCGGTAAAACTATCAATTCTTGCATATTTATAAGTGCCGTCGGTGTTAAATTTCCTGGTCTCCAGCATCATATAGGCATTTTTACTCACTTCTAACACCGCACTTTTTGTAAGCCCGTCTTCCACCATATAGGTCGAAACGTTATTTTCAAACACATCAACTCCAACTGCACCGAGGAATGCGATGTCAAACCGGAAATCTGAGATCTGCTTATTGGTAAAGCTTCCTACAAACCCATCTTTTCCTATGCTGAAGGCCCCTCCAATAAAAATGAGCCTGGCTGTGGCAGGAACCATAAATTCCAGCATAATGTCCACCATATTTGTAACAACTGTGATATTTAAAGAGGATTTCGTAATGAGCTTTGCCAGTTCCAGATTTGCAGTCGAAATATCCAGGAATACCATATCCCCGTCCTTAATCAGTTCCATGGCTTTAGAAGCAATCTTCTGCTTGGCCTCAGTATTCTTGTCCTTCCTTTGGGACACGTTCAAGTCATGAACATTGACCCTTTTTTTCATGGCTCCGCCATATGTTTTTTTTAAAAGCCCCTTATTTTCAAGACACGTCAGGTCTTTCCGTATGCTGTCTTCCGTGACCTGGTACTTCTCGCTGAGTTCTTTTACGCGCACGGAACCATTTTTGTTGACAAGCGCCACAATTTGATTCTGCCTTTCTTCTGCAAACATACGAACGCCTCCGATTATTACTTTTTCCTATTATATCATACTTTTTATTGGTATGCATTAGGATTTTTCGCTTCCCTTGGGAAAAATCCAGCATTTGATATTGGTTCGCCTTTCACATATAAATGAGCCGTATCCCCCATTCCCTTACACCGGAAATAAGCCTCACCTTCTATCCTCTNNGTGTGGTGACCGATGAAGGCGGCAGAAAAAAGCCCTGCCACAGCAACGGGGCAGAGATTCCCAGAAGATGAGACAGCATAACACAAGATACTCCAAAATGACAGAACAGGACGATGGTATCGTCACTCCCCGGTACAGCCCGGTACATTCCGCCTTCTCTCTGATATCCATGTTTCTTTAATATTTCATCAAGCCCGGAAGCCACCTTTTCATATTCTTCTTTTACAGGCCCTGTTTTCATCCTCTCATTTTCAAACCATAAATCTCTGTCGTAAAGCTCCTTTTGGTTTGTCCAGTATCCGGGCATAAAATCCCAGGGTATGGTTTTAGTTTCACCAGCCCCGTTATCAACCGGCGCACGGAATTCTCTAAGCCAGGGCAATACCTCCGCCTCAGCTTGTAGTGTTTGTAATGTTGCCT
>DJBG01000222.1 GCA_002429965.1 Hungatella sp. UBA5982 | reverse complement strand
CCAACGGCATATTCCCGGTGAGCAGGCCTACAAAAACTCCGATAACTACGGGCTGAAGCAGCATAGAAGAAAAGGTATACCCAAATCTTAAGCGGCAGAACCAGTAATAGAACCCCATACATACAGCTAACATCAACACACTCATGTCATACCTCCTTAGTTATTATATTTTTTTAATATCCCTTCCAAGTTCTGAGGAACATCCTCAGGAATGGTCTGGAAAATGACCTTTACCCCTGCCTCCTGAAAATATTCCAGCTTTTTAACATCCTCATCATCCAGGGTTATGTTTTGAAATACCACCTTGCGGCCTGGCGCTCCCCCAAGGCCCCCCACCTGGATATCCGTAACCTTAATCCCTCCGTCGTATACCTCTTTCATGCTTTCCAGATCCGGAAGAAGCAAAAGCACCCGTCCATTTCCAAACTGGTTCTCCTCCCACTTGCTGACTGCATCCGCCCTGCTGCAGCATTCTACCTTAACCCCTGTGGGAGCAGCCATTAAGTAGATCTCCAGCATAAATTCATCGGCTGCCAGGCTGTCACTCACCACGATGATTTTATTTGCCTGGGACTGGTTGACCCATTTTGTCATGACCTGACCGTGAATCAGCCTGCTGTCGATCCTGCATAATACGATTTCTGCCATCCTTCTTAACTCTCCTTTCTGTCTATGGACTTCATGACCTCACTCACCACGTCCATGACCGATGCCTGTCCCTGCTTTAATACCACATCAAAGTTACAGGTACCCGTGTACTGGATCTGTGTGCAGGCCTCAATCATAAGGGGCGCATTGAGACCTGAAATCACCTTAATGTTCCGCTCTTTTCCAATCTTAGCTCCTGCATTCGTGGTAGTCCCCCCGAAAACGTCCGTCATGATCAAAGACCCTTCCGGCATTCCGGCTGCATAAGTCTCCACAAGGGCGTAATACTCAGAAAACGTCACCTCCGGTGTCAAAGGAATCTCGTGAACAAAATCCACGCTTCCCATGATCATCTTAAGGCTTTCCGTCAGCGCCATTCCCCAGCCCCCGTGGGTCAAAAGTAGTATCTGCGGCTTTTCCATTTCGTACCTCCATTTCTTTTCGTGTGACCTTTGATAATTGGAATTGTAGCATACTACATTTTTAATGTCAATATTGTATTTATAGTATTTATACATATACAATTATGTATTTCACTACTTTTATTGTAATTATAACTTTTTTAACCCTGGAATATTGTATTTTGATTTTAAAATATGATATACTTATTCTGAAATTCACTACAGAAATGCTACAGAAACAACAACACGGCTTCCCTTTTCGGGAAGGATGAAAGGAAGGCTGTACAGCAAATGACTGAGAACTATGAACTTTTTACATTAATGGCCCGGATTGACGGCATGTCAAACCAGTTTACCAAGACTGACTGGAAAATCGTCCAGTATATTAAGAAATCCACGGCTAAATTCATTGAGCTGAGCGCTCAGGAACTGGCAAAGGAAATCGGGACATCAGACGCCAGCATTATCCGCTTTGCCCAAAAGGTAGGCTATTCAGGGCTTAATGAGTTAAAATATACCATGCAGAAGGAGATCGATAAAAGCTCGTCTTCCGTCAATCACTCCGACTACTCCACGCTCCTTAACGACAACAAGATGCTCTTAGACAGCCTGTTCAATCTCACAAATCCTATGGACATCAATCATGTCAGGGAACTTATGCTGAAATCCCAGCGCATCTTTATTGTGGGATTAAATTTTAACCAGAATGTAGCGGAAATCATTGCCCACAAGTTTATGACCATCGGGCTGACAGTCCAGGCACTTACCAATTACGATACCTTAAAATTATATCAAAGCCTGTCCCGGGAAAGCGACTTGTTCATTACCATCTCCCTGTCCGGCAATCACAAACAGCTTTCAGCCATGTTAGCGGACTTTAAGAAAAACGGCAGCAGCGTGCTTCTGATTACGAATTACGAAAAATCTCTTTGTTCTCCCTATGCCAACATCACTCTGTTGGTTCCGAAAACAGACCTGCTTCACAGCAGCAATACCATATCAAGAGAAATTCTCATTCTGGTTCTCTTTGATATGCTGTTCCACAACTTTTTAACTGAGGACGTGAAATCATTCCAGAACTTCCAGAAAGCCGCCTCCTACTCCAAATTGAGCAGCCAGGATGATACCAGAGACGGGCTCAGACGACTGATGGATTTGCTGTAAAATCTGTCTAAGAAAGCTCCATTTGCCTTTTATCCACAAAATGACCCGCTGTGTCATTCTTTATNNCTTAATGCTGCCGGATAACCTGGCATACGGTCCTGGAGGTTGTATCCGAGAGGAGGACACACAGCAATGGAGGAACTAAACGAAACTGCAAACAGTCAGGTGTGGAACTTTTATTCCGCGCCCTGCCTTCACCCAATGAAGGTTAAAATTAATGTTGACAGACCCGGAACCGCTCCCGGTTATCTGTTTGCCGCGCCATATACAGGGTTTGGGGAAACCTTGATCGGACAAACGGGCTCCCTGATTATGGATCAGACCGGCGATCCGATCTGGTTTCGGCCCCTTAAAAGCCGGTATCAGCAGAACACTGATTTTAAGGTACAAAGATATAAAGGAAAACCAGTCCTCACAATGTGGCAGGGCACCATTTCCGGAACCCAGACCGAAGATCCCAATCTGCCTGACGGAGACCCGGAACCGGGCGCTTATTTTCAGATATTAGACCAGAATTATAAAGTAATTAAAAAACTGAAGGCAAAGAAAGGGTTTACCTCTGATGTTCACGAATTTACAATCACCAAACGAGATACTGCATTATTTACCGCAATAAAACAGGTACCGGCAGATTTAACCATGTATGGCGGTCCGGCAGACGGTTATATAGACAATTACTCCATTCAGGAGGTTGACCCGGAAACCGGTAAGCTTCTGTTCTTTTGGAATGTTCTGACCCACGTAGACCCTGCCGACTCCTTGGTTCCTGCTTCTTCCGCTCTGGCATCCAATAACATCTGGGATTGCTATCATGTTAATTCTGTGGAAGAAGGACCGGACGATACGCTTTTGATCAGCATGCGCAATATGTGGGCTATTTACCAGATCGATAAGCAGACAGGAGAAATCCTATGGCAGCTGGGAGGAAAAAAGAGTGATTTCACTTTTGGCCCAAACGCAACATTTTCATGGCAGCATGACGCCCGGCACAGGTCCGGCGACAGAATCAGTCTGTTCGACGATGCCTGCTGCGCTTCACAAAGCTCACCGCCAGATAATGTCGCACGGGGCCTGATCCTTCATCTTGACTTTCATGACATGACGGCAACGGTATCAAGAACTTATTACCATGATCCGCTTTTATTCGTCGCCAGCCAGGGAAATGTCCAGCAATTGCCGGGCTGCAACCAGCTTGTAGGATGGGGACAGGAATCCTATCTTTCCGAATTCAAATATGCGGGCAACACGGCTGCGGATCCGTCGGTAAATTTCATATATGATATGGAGTATCCCGGCGATAACATCTCTTACCGGGCATTCAAATATTGTTGGGAGGGGACTCCTGCCTGTCCGCCTGATATAGCCGTAACTTTGTCTCTCCCCAATGCAGTTGTGTATGCATCCTGGAATGGTTCGACGGAAACAGCCGCCTGGCGGGTTCTCTCCGGGCCTGCCCCGGATTCTCTGGACATTGATATTTGCAGCACTCCCCGTACTGGATTCGAAACAAAAATAATAGTACCGTCTTTGGGACCATATTTTCAGGTAAAGGCATTGGATGCCTGCGGTAATAAAATAGGTGAATCAAAGATTGTCTGCCTGGATTACGATTTACTGTCTTAAACCCAAACTAAATTCCACACGATAAAACCTATACGCAAAAGCAGGGAGTCTGCGAAACTATTCGTTAGTTTCGCAGACTCCCTTTTCCTGTAGAAATTCTATTTTTAATTTACCGCCCTATTCGCCTAATGGAAAATAGCCGTTTACCCGAAAAGGTGATCAGTCATCTTCCTCCGGAATCAGTTCCGTAGTCTCTTCCTTAGGCGGCATGACAAAGGAGAAAATAACAAAACAGATGAATGCTGCAATCAGTCCGGGTATGATGGGCTGGCTGAATTTGAACCCAAACAGCACACCTTTGGCAATATGCTCCAGATATACGACAACGATAGTTCCTGCTGCCAGGGAAGCGATGGTCCCTGCTGATGACGCCTTTTTCCAGTAATGTCCCATGACATATGGAAAGAAAGAGCCCGCCGCGCGAAGGGTAAAGCAGAACATTAGGATGGATACGATACTCTGGGTATTAAATAAAGCAATCAGCATGGAGGCCACACCTACGAGACACATAACGATCTTTGTAACTTTCATAACGGACTGGCTGGAAGCGTCCGGCTTTAATACTGCCTTGTAAATATCGTTGGAAAAGATTGATCCTGCCCCCAGTAAGTCGGAATCCGAGCTGGACATAGTGGCCGAAATAATGCCGGAAAATAAAAGTCCGCAGACAACGGCCGGCATAGTATTAATCGCCAGGATGGGAAGTGCATAGCGGGCTCCCACATCTGCAAACTGTTCAGAGCTGAATTTCCCCATATTCATTAATGCCAGGGTTATAATACCGAGAATTGTAGGAATAAACGCATAGATAAAATTAATAAGCGCTGCCAGCCAGGCGCCGCCTCTTGCAGCCTCCTCATCTTTAGCGGCATAAAAACGTGATACCGCCTCCTGTCCCACGGAGAACGTAGCAGTGTACATGATAATAAGGGAAATAATCCCAAATAAATCATAGCCCTGGAACATACTTAAAGTCCCCTCCGGAATATTAGCTGTCACATTACTCCAGCCCCCTGCATACCGGAGTGCAAAAGGAACCGCTATAATCATACCGATAACGATCAGGAACACCTGGACAAAATCTGTTAAAGTAACGCTCCATAAACCTCCCATAATGGAATAAACAGTTACCACCACCGCTACGATGATGACTGCCACCTGATAATCAATACCAAGCATGGTGGACAAAATGACTGCCGAAGCAATAAACTGCCCTGCCGTAAGCCCAACCAAAGGAAAAAGCATGATAATAGCCGTGATAATGCCGCAGGACTTATTGTANNCCGGGGAGCAAAAAAGCTTAAAATAGCAAATGCGATTCCCATGGTAATTATGTACCAGGCTGCACTGAGTCCAAAGCCTGACATCCCGTTCTGCACCACTCCAAGAGAGCTTCCTCCCCCAATTTCCGTAGCTGCCAGTGTTCCGGCCATAAGCAGCGGACCAAGACGGCGTCCTGCCACCAGAAAATCTGTATTAGTCGAAATCTTGGTGGATGAATACCAGCCGATCCACAACATGAGCAGCAGATAAATGATAACGATGGCAGTTACAACAACATTTGCTCCCATAAAAACCCCTCCTGTTTTCTGTAAGAAAATTCTTTTGTAAATCCAGTTTAGCATACTCTCCGGCCCGGTCACACATCCGATTCTGTCAATTACCCACCAAATATGCAGATTCCTTCTCTTGTCTTGACTTCTGCCGGAAATCTAAATACAATGGAATGAGATCGGAGGGACTTTTCTATGCTGCGAATTGCCATCTGTGACGACAGCAGAGAAGACAGGAAGTTAATTCTTGACTTTGTGTGCGACTACTATAAAAAGCATGATATGGATGCTCAGATTGATGATTTTGAAACTGCTGGAAAGTTACTTTCCGCAGAGGAAACCTATGACATCTATCTGCTGGATGTCATTATGCCTGTCATGACCGGCATAGAAACCGCCAAACAACTGCTCAAAAAGAACGAAGCTCCTGTCATCATATTCATCACTTCATCCTTGGAATCTGCCGTAGACGGTTACCGGGTCAACGCCGCAGGCTTCGTCCTAAAGCCCTTAGTCCAGCAGGATTTTGAAGAAACCTTAAGGCGTGTCATGGAACAAAATTTCAAATCCAGGGAAGCCTCTATTTCCATTGTACATAACCGGGTCCCCATGGAGCTTAAGCTAAGCCGGATCCTGTATTTTGAAAACAGACTGCACCGGGTCTACATTATCCTTAGAAACGGAGACATCCTTTCCAACCACCAAAAACTTAATGAACTTCAGGACGAATTAAAGCCGCAAGCCTGTTTTCTCCGGTGTCATCAAAGCTACATCGTAAATCTAAACTACGTAGAAGCCTTGGAACCTATGGGTTTTTTGATGACAAACGGACAGACCGTTCCTGTTTCCCGCAATTTCTACAAAGAATGCAAGCATGTATATTATCGTTTTCAATTAAAGTGAGGCCGACATGAATGATGCAGCATGTAACGTCGTATTAAATCTGATTAATGTGGCAGTCCGCATGATGCCTATTTTCGTTTGCCTGGAGCCAAAGAGGAAGAACCGGGAAAACATCGCGGCTGTATCGGTTTATCTATGGGTCATCATGGTTTCCCTCCAATCCCTTTTTAACATCAGCGAACCTGTTTTTCTCGTCGTCCAGGGAATATTCTCTTGCTTCTTTTTTCTTCTGCTTCTCATATTTTTTAACGGAGAATTGATAAAAAAGGTATTTCTTTATTTATCTGCCTGGCTTTTTGCAGTCCTGTCCATGTCATTAAACGAGTTTGCCGCCTCAGTTTTGGGTAAATCCATATTCCTTTCCTATGGTCAGATCTGCGTCATCGTCTCTTTCCTGTCTGCCTGCGGATTCTTTATTTTTGTCCGATACTGGCTGAAAGGCAAGACCGGCCAGCTTTTTATCCAACTGTCCAAACGCTCCCATCTGCTCCTTGCCGCGTATCCGGCCATTTCCCTGGCCATTTCCCTGTTTGGAACCTCCACCATATTTTCCAGAGAATCCCTTGCAAAAAGAGGCTTTGAAGATGTAGTATTCTATTTGGCCTTCTGTACCATGATCCTGGTGCTTTATGTCATGATTCTGGACGGTACCCTGGAAGCTGTTTCCAGAAAGAAAACAGAAGAAGAACTTTTTTTTGCAAGGCAGCTCATCGGTAAGCAGAGAGAGCATTACAACCAGATGTTAGAACATGCAGATGAGCTTCGGATCATCCGCCACGATTTCAGGCACCACATCCACGCTCTTCTCCATATGGACAAAGACCAGCAGAGAAAATACTTACTTGACTTAAACAAGGAGCTGGATACTCCGAAAGAGCAGAATTACTGCGAAAATCCGGCCGTCAACCAGGTCCTTCAGGAATACGGCACCCGCTGTCAGGAAAACCAGATCGAATTCGTGGCAAGCCTGGATATATCCGCCCACATCCCTATCGATGACCTGACCCTTTGTATTGTCATAGGCAACCTTATGGAAAACTCCATGGAAGCCTGCTTAAAGCTTAAGAAAGGCCGCTTTATCCATTTGCAGGCAAGATGGATGCAGGATCATCTCATGATGCTTGCGGAAAATTCCTACAACGGCCAGATCAATGAAAGCGGGGGGAGGCTTTTATCCAGCAAACAGGATGGGGGTCTGGGGTTTTTGAGCATCCGCAGGATATTAAACCGGCCGGGAGATGACTTTGATGTATGCTTTAACGATACCACCTTTACAGCCATGGTAAATATCATGGACCGCTCCGGCATCTGACCGGCTTTCACCCCAATCCAACCGCAGCCGGAGAGGAATCTAACATTTACATACCAGTTATATATAGAAATATCCTATAAATACTATGTATTTATAGGATATTTCAATTTGACTAATCCATATAGGTAAGACATAATAAAATAGATTTTATTGAAACAGCAACTTTTTGCTGCGGACTTTTCTATATACTGATACAGAATAAACTATAACAACAGATTAGGTGCAGCCGTGATAGAAATAAAAAATATAAATAAAACGTTTGGAGATCTGCAGGTTTTAAAGAACATCAGTCTGACCATAGAAGACGGAGAGGCCTATGGACTTGTAGGCCCCAGCGGAGTTGGAAAATCCACACTATTAAATTGTCTGGCCGGACTGGATTCTTATGAGTCCGGTTCTATTATTGTTGACGGTGTGCCTCTGGAATCCTTAGGTGAGAAACAGGCAAGGCTGTTCCGGAAAAATATGGGGATGATATTCCAGAATTTTTCTCTGGTGAGCCGGAAAAATGTATACCAAAACATTGCCCTTCCCATGGAATGCTGGAAAGTGCCCCGATCCCAGATTAAAAAAAGGGTTTATGAACTGGCAGAAATGGTGGGACTAAAGGAAAAATTAATGGCCAGGCCCGCAGAACTAAGCGGCGGTCAAAAGCAGAGAGTCGCCATAGCCCGGGCCCTGACCATGAACCCCAAATACATCCTTTCTGATGAAAGCACGTCCTCTCTAGATCCCAGCATCACCGTCTCCATCTTAAATTTATTGGATAAGATACGGAAAGAAATGGGAATCACCATTATCCTGGTTACCCATGAAATGCCGGTGGTACAGCAATTTTGCCGCCAAATGACGATTATGGATGCCGGTACGGCAACAGTCTCCGGAGATGTTAGAGAGCTTTTCTTCCAAAAACCCCCTGCCCTGCAAAAGCTTCTGGGCATAAATGAAGGGGAAACCATTCCAAAATCAGGAGTCAATGTTACCTTCGGACTTGCCTTTGACACCCTGTTATGGGAATTGGGGAAATTAATGGGAAAACCCTATAAAATCATTAATTCGGATTTTTTTGAATTTCAAAACCAAAAGCATGGCAATGTAACTATAAATATAAATGCAGAAGATTTGCCCGTTTGTGAGAACTATCTCCAATCCCGCGGCATCGTTTACCGGACCGAGAGGAGGGCACTTTGATGAACACCATATCGCAATGGCTGGAAAGATCCTATTTACTGCAATATCTTCCAACGGTAATCCTTCCGGCTATCTTCGCCACCCTTCAGATGGTTTTTGTCTCCGCCGTTTTATCCATCTTTTTCGGCATGATCCTGGGCATTATTCTCTTTATCACGGATAAAGATGGGCTTTCTCCCAATCGAACGGTGAATTATGTCCTTGGAAAGATAACAGATATTATCCGGTCATTTCCCACTATGATATTGATTGTTTCCATTGGGCCGCTGACCAGACTGGTGCTTGGAACAAGGATCGGAGCGGAAGCTGCCATATTTGCAATTACCATCGGCTGTACGCCATTTGCAACCAGAATGACGGAGAATTCCCTCCAGACAGTGGATCCTCAGCTCATAAAAGCTGCCAAGGCCTTCGGCGCTTCCAAGCCTCAGATAATATACAAAATCATGTTAGTAGAAGCATTGCCAAGCCTTGTATCCAATTTCACCATAATGATGATCAACATGCTGAATATGACAGCCATGGCAGGAGCCGTGGGAGCCGGTGGGCTTGGGGCTGTCGCCCTGACATACGGATACCAGCGGTTTGACTATGCAATTATGTATTTTGTAGTTATCATTCTCATTCTGTTCGTTCTTCTGATCCAGGGATTAGGAAAAATGATACATAACAAGCTGAATTAGTAAAGGAGAAAATTATGAAAAAAAGAACATTATTTTTAGCTTTAACTGCCATGCTGGCAATCGCAGGCACAGCAGGATGCGGGAAAAATGACCCCACGCCAAAAACAGAAGAAGCCACGCAAGCCGCAGGAAGCCAGGAGACCACCAAAAGCGTGGAAAACAAAAAAGAGGCTTCTAAAAAAATCGTNNTCGGAGGAACCTCTATATCTAAGGTTTACTACGATGCTATTAAAGATATCTTTGAAGCAGAAGGTTATGAAACGGAATTTAAAACCTTTGATTCCAACCCGGTGGTTTTAGAAGCATGTGCAAGCGGAGAAACGGACATGGCACTGGGACAGCATAAAAAATTTGTTATGAGTTACAATAAAAATAATAATGCAAATCTTGACATGGCAAAGCCATACGCCATGTATACAGGAATCGGCCTGTATTCTGAAAAATATTCCTCAGCCTCAGAATTCCCTGACGGTGCAAAAATTGCAGTGATGAACGATGCCATGAACGAAGACATTGCCCTTCGGATTCTGGAAAACCAGGGTCTGATCAAGTTGAATGCAGACCAGAAACAGGCAACAGTCGCCGACATCGCGGAAAACCCAAAAAAGCTTGAAATCATTGAGTTGGATCAGGGACAGACCGTGACCACTTTATCTGATGTAGACGGTGCATGTGTTTTCTTTACCCATATGGCTGCAGCAGATAAGGATGCCTCCTCTTATATTGCAAGAGATTCTTCCATGATCAATTACCCCATGGGCGTCATTGTAAGGAAAGAAGACGTGGACTCCGACTGGGCGGTTGCCTTTGCAGAATGCTTTAAGGATCCGTCCGTTCAGGAAAAGATAAACAAGGCATTTCCAAATGTATTTGAATTCTATAAAAGCGACGATCAGGTGAAGGAATAGTGGCTGACCATTGGAAAGAAGATGTTTCAAAATTATATGCTTCTCTGAACCTTACCCGTAAGGCCGTAGGGGTAAAACTGATTGAAACAGAAGCCGAATTTCAAAGAATGGAAGCGGTATTTCCTCAAAAGCCCATCCGTTACTGCCAGATGGTGAAAGGAGCCAGCGCAGGGCACAGCATTAAGGCCAATGCAAGCTCTTTCTCCTGCCTGAGCGGCCCAAGAGTTCTTGGAATCAACCATGCCGATGAAAAAAATGCTCACGGAGAAAACTGGGCCAGATTAGGACTTTACTCCAGCCGGGAATTAAGCGCGCAGGTACGGGCAGGACTTTCCTACTCCCAGCAACCGATGTACGGAGTGTTAGTACAGCCTTTAGAAAAGTATGAGGAAGCACCGGATGTGGCCGTGATCGTGGCAAATCCCTACAATATCATGAGAATCACCCAGGGATACGCTTATTCTTACGGCATGCCCGGAAACATTAATATGCTGGGCAACCAGGCCGTCTGCCTGGAATGCTCCGCAAGGCCATATGTGACCCAGGACATGAACATTTCCCTGTTATGCATCGGTACACGGCATCTGGCCGGCTGGGGAAAGGATGAGATGGCCGCAGGAATCCCTGCATCAAGATTTTCCAAGGTAGTTGACGGGATTTTTCAGACCATTAACATCATGGAAGACGATGAAAGCAAAAAAAGGATTGCGAAGAATTTTGCGGAGTGCGGGATTCCATTTGATATGAAATATCAGTATAATTACTATAAGGATTGTTAAGGCAGTTTAAGAGCATGCAAAAAGGGGTATGTCAAATAATCTGTACTGTATTCTACAGTTTATTTGGCATACCCCTTTTGCTTAAGCAAGCGTATCCGGATCGCTTCAGGATATTTTTTCTTATGGCATGAACAGCCTCGTTAACTATTTTACTCAGTCTTCTGTCTTCTTACTGCATTTACGATACATAATAAAATAACGGAACCCACGACAGAGACGATCAAGCTCCAGATATTAAATCCGGTAATGCCGGTTCCTCCAAGAAGGCCCATCAAAAACCCGCCGATTAAGCCGCCGATGATCCCTACCACGATATTGGCGCCAGCGCCCATACTTTTATTATTACCAGTGAACATACTGGCAATCCAACCGGCAAGAGCACCAATAATAATCCAACTTAAAATTCCCATCGTTTATTACCTCTCTTTAAAAGAATTATTTATAATGAAATTCATCATTATTTGTGTAAAAACCTGTCAGTCAATAAATTCAACATATGGAACGGATCATTTACTCGTACTGACATACGGGATACCGTGTATAAGTTTTTGTCCTTATCAGGTATTTATAGTTAGTTTGTACCATAATTGTATTTTTTATACACAGCATAAAAAAAGGTACTGTTTCCAGTACCTTTTGAATAATTGAGACCGTATGATCACAGTGTTTACTCTTCGCTAAGATTTAATCCCATAATTCCTGCCTGAACTTCATTAATCCTGTCATTGGCGATGATTGCTTTCCCTTTTACACCCTCCAGACTATTTATTATCTCTCCATCCGGTACATTGGGGTAAGCTCCATTCTTATACTTTAATACAGAAAACTGAGCCTTGGTTTCGTTATAATACGGAACAATTAATTCATGATAGCCGTTGTCTAACTTATCACTGACAACGATTGGTTCATTTATTAATGTAAACTCCTGAACAACGTGCAGCTTTCCACCATTTTCAGATAACAGCAATGCACTGCTTCCACCAGAGCCGCTGGTGTAAGGACCTGTAACCATAACAAATATTTCATCCTTGCCGTCATCATTCAAATCAATATAGTTATAAAAATAATGTGTTGTTTCATAATATTCCTCCGGTACCTCCATATCTTCAATTATTAGATCTCTTAGTTCTTTAAACGGCTTTGTCTCTGCTTTCATGCCCGTTATGCCTTCCGGTAATTTCAGCATTGGAACTTCACTGGTCTCTTTTTCATTGGCAACCGATGTTTCTTTTGAATCAGCATTCTCAGAATATGTACCTTCTGTCTGGGCTGACTCTTTCTGGGCTGCTTCCTCTGTTACTTCTGCAGCCTTAGTATCCTTTTGAGCGTTTAATGTTTTGTTCCCGCAAGCACTTATGGACAGTGTTACTGTAATTGCAAGGCTTCCTAATAGTAGTATTCCGTATTTTTTGTTCTTCATCTGAATATCCTCCATTTGTTTTTAGGTTATACTGTATTCTCACAAATAAATGTAACAAACTTGTATTATCTCTACGGGTTTTTTAAATATTTTTCCCACTGCATTTCCAAGGTATCATCTTTTCCCCCCGCCGGCTGAATGAATAATATCTTGCCGCTTTCCTCTTCCAAAGTAATTTGATATTTAATATCCTTTATTGTCAGAGAACCTTTCCAAATAAGCATAGAACTTGATGGCGTCTCTGAGTCAATTAATAAGTAAGGAGTTATATCAATCTCTCTTAATATAGGACCATATATACTAATCTCCAAAACAGGAATCTTACTCAGCTCCCGAAAGCACTGTCTGCGTGCCTCGTATAAACTAAACCTGTCTCCTGTTTTAAGTTCAATATGCTTTAAATTTGCATTGCCGTCAGTTAACAGCTTCATTTTTTCCTCTATTGTTAACGTATGTTTTTCTAGTTTATCCATCTGAAAAACGTTCATATCCATTTCTTTTATCTCACTCAGCAGCTTCCGGTCCTGATATTGGAAATAAAGATATGGAAAGATCAAGATTGCAAATGCTAAGACAGCTACCTTGGCCAGATATAATACATAATTAAATGTCCTGTTCATCTATACTTCCTTTCCATATCAATGTCACCGTAGTGCCTTTACCGACTTCACTCTCAAACAGCATTTCACCTTTATGAATATTCATAATGTTAGAACAAATAGCTAATCCCAGACCTGCTCCCCCATCTGCTCTGGAACGGGATTTATCCACACGGTAAAAAGCTTCCCGAATTTTCGAAATTTCCTCTTTTGGCATACCCACCCCGTTATCCGTAATTGTAATCCACACATTACCACTCTTACAGCCAGTTTCTATAGTAATCTCACCATTCACGCCAGCCGCTTTTCCACCATTATCCAATATATTCAATAAAACATTTTTCATAAGTTCCATATCTGCTCTAATAGGAAAATCTATAGAAGATCTTTTTACGGCAATTCTCTTTTTGTCAAAAACGGGTTTCATTGCTTCCAAAGCATCTTCCAACAAATTCTGAACTGTACTGATGGTATAATTGGGTATTGCATTCTTTTCTATTAACAACTGCATCATCCTGTTAGAAAGTGCCTCCAGTCTCTTTCCTTCCGAAATAATATAGTTCACGGCATATAGGAAATCCTGCTCCTCCATTTTGCTTCTCTTTATTAAATCTGCATACCCTATCATGGCAGTAAGAGGCGTTCTGATTTCATGTGCCAAGCTTCCCGCAAGTTCTTCCTGCTTTTTTGCTGTTTCCTTCAGCAACCGGATTTTTTCTTCTAATTGTTCCGCCATACCATTAAAATCGGATGCCAGGATGCCAACTTCATCCTTCTCCTTATATTCCACTCTCTCCGTGTAGTCTCCTGACCTGATCTTTTTCACTGCATGAATCAATTTATGAATCGGTTTTGTTAACTTTATAACATTGACAGCGTTTATCAATGCACTTATGGCCCCTACAATAATTACGGTTATTATAAATATTCTTTGCTGCTCCGCTTTCTCCATAAAAATCTGTGTAAGATCTTTATGAACCTCTATTTTAATAGGTTGCCCAAGCAGTTCTGTCAGAACCGACATTTGTAAGATATAACCTTTTGCATTCTTATCTACACGGTAAACTATCNNAGATAATTCACCACACTCTTTATCTAAAAATCCTGCATCATCGTTCTGAAATAGTACCTTTCCACTTTCATCGCTTATTCTATAAGATTCTTCATACCAATTATCTTTCAAGATATCAATTGCTTCCCCAATGCTTTTCGTTGGTTCCTTATACAATGCACTGCTATCATTCGCAAGCAGCGTTACCAATTCCCGATGAATGTTTTCGATATTTTCTTTTTCCCTCTCAACCTCCAGCAAATATGCCTTATGGAATGTCATTGACAGCAGCACAACCCCTTCTAATGTCAATGCGAATAGAACGACCAGAAATGTATTTGAGAATATCTTCCAGGAAAGCTTCATTTAATCCTCCAAACGGTATCCAATTTTAAATACAGATACCAATTGATCATATAAATCTAATTTTTTACGCAGCCTTTGTATATGCATATCAACCGTTCTACTGTCTCCAGTATACTCCCCTTCCCATACTCTCTCATAAATTTGCTCTCTGAATAATGCCAAATTCTTATTTTTAATAAATAGCACCAGCAATTTAAACTCTTTCTCTGTTAATGTAATCTCCCGTTCATCCTTTGTTACCTTGTGAGATGATACATTCACTGAAATATTCCGATAAGACAAGATTTCATCTGTTTTATAATACCGCCTGAGCACGTTTTCAATCCTGACCTGCAATTCCTCAATTTGAAAGGGCTTTGTCAGGTAATCATCAGCACCTAACTTGAACCCCTTTACTTTGTCCTGCACACTTCCTTTTGCAGTCAAAAATATTACCGGAATTTCTATAGGGCGGATAAATTCCATTAATTCAAATCCATTGGCCTTTGGCAGCATGATGTCCAGAAGAATCAACGAATACCTTTTTTCCAAAACCTTATTTGCAGCCGCCTCCCCGTCATAGACCTGTTCACATTCATACCCCATCGTTCTCAAGCTTAGCTTGATAAAATCAGATATAGGTTTTTCATCTTCGACAATCAAAATATTATGCATTTTTATTTCCTTTCTATCCAGCTTCCCATTTCCCATTAATAAGTCAGATCCAGAAACTAATTTATGGTATCTGTTTATATTCTTCTTATTATCTCATATTGTTCGCCTTACTATATATAAAAACATATATATGTATCAATCTTGTAAAAAACCGGCAGACAACACAAGTAAATAATAATACGTGATTTTATAAATTANNCATAACGTTTACTCATCTCTCCTGTAGATGCAGAGACAATGTCAATACAGCTCCAGACCGTATACCCCATTAACTCCACTCCGTCATCAATAGCTTCTTTCATTGCCTGAATATGGCTTCTCAAGTAATCAATGCGGTATTCGTCCTGTATGCTTCCATCTTGTTTTATCTCGTCTTTTGCACCTAAACCATTTTCAACAATAAACAAAGGTTTTTGATAACGATCATACAACTGGTTCATGGTAATCCGGAGTCCCAGCGGGTCAATACTCCAGCCCCATTGACTTGTTTTTAAATAAGGATTCTTTACAGAACGGATAATATTGCCATCACTAGATGCTTTATCACTCATATCCGCAGCCACGCAGCGGCTGGTATAATAGCTGAAAGAAAGGAAATCCACCGTATTTTTGAGAATCTCTAAATCCCCCTCTTCCATGATAAGGCTGACTTCCTTATCACGAAAGAGTTTTCGGGCATAAGATGGGTAAGCTCCCCGTACCTGCACGTCAATGAAGAACAAATTTTCCTGCTCTTTTTTCACAGACTCCCAAACGTCCTCAGGATTACAGGAATAAGGGTAAAAACTGCCTCCTGCAAGCATACAGCCCACCTGATTGCCAGGATCCCATTCATGTGCAAGCTTAGTGGCCAAAGCACTGGCTACCAAAANNGATGTGCGGACTGATAGGTAATCTGAGCTTTATTTTCCCCTTCCTTGAATGCAATTCCCGCTCCGGAAAAAGGGCTGTGTAAGATAATGTTGATCTCATTAAAAGTCAGCCAATATTTTACTAATCCAGAAAACTCCTTAAAACAGGTTTCCGCATAGCGCAGGAAAAAGTCCAAAACCTTTCTGTTTCTCCAGGAACCGTATTTTTCCACCAGCCCCATAGGAGTATCAAAATGGCATAACGTTACCAAAGGTTCCATACCATATTTCTTACACTCCAGAAACATATTACGGTAAAAATCAATTCCAGCCTGGTTGGGCGTTTCCTCGTCTCCAACAGGAAAAAGCCTTGACCATGAAATAGAAGTACGGAATACTTTAAAACCCATTTCCGCCATTAAAGCAATATCTTCTTCATAATAATGGTAGAAATCAATTCCCTTATGGCTGGGGTAATACTCCTCTTTCTGCAATTCAGGACGGGGAACTTTTCCTGTCTTTACTTCCAATCTTCGCGCACCATGAGGAATTACGTCAATATTACTTAACCCCCTGCCCCCTTCACGAAAGGCGCCTTCCGCCTGATTGGCGGCAATGGCTCCTCCCCAAAGAAAACCCTCCGGAAATTTAAAATCGCTCAAATCATTCCTCCTCTTCCGGAATATCCTCGAAACCAATCACCAAAGTCAGTATAAACGACAATACAATAGACAAAATCGTAATACCTGCAATCCAGGCAATACTGGTTCCCGGATGTTCAGGATCAATAAACTGCACTCCTGTTAAAACACTGGGGGAAACCATGGAACGGCTGGCAAGTCCCCCGATTCCCGCTAAACAGCCGCAAACAAATCCTGTTATCAAAGATGCAATCAAAGGACGTTTTAAACGAACTGCAACACCGTAAAGAGCCGGTTCCGTAGTCCCTGCTATCAAAGCAGAAGAAGCTGCTGCAAGGGCGGTTTGACGAAGCTCCCTGTTTTTGGTTTTTAAAGCTACTGCCAGGGAAACTCCGCCTAAGGAAAGGTTTGCGCCTATTTCAGACGGCATAACAGTTCCTTCCATGCCTGTATCAGAAATGGTCTGCAGAATCGTAGGAGTAAACACCCTATGCATGCCTGTAATAACCAGTAAAGGCCAAATTGCTCCCATAATACCAACTGCCAGGAAACCAAGTTTTGCCTGTACAAAGAATACAAATTTAGAAATTGACGTACCAATTAAAATTCCTGCAGGTCCGATGATTAAAATCGCAATAGGAGCCGCAATTAATAAAATCAACATTGGCTTTAAGAAGTTTTTCGTTACTGCCGGGGTAATTCTGTCAACGCCCCGTTCAATATAAGATAAAATCCAGGTCATACAGATTGCCGGAATTACCGTATAGGTATATTTTACGGACGCTATGGGGACTCCCAGAAAATGCGCCGCCGTTTCTCCAACAGTTACAGCCTCCATCAAACCGCGGAAATCCGGATGAATTAAAGTTCCCGCAATGGCAATGGCAAGAAACATATTTGTCTTAAATTTCTTAGAAGCAGAAGCTGCTACCATCACTGGTAAGAAATAAAAAGCACCGTCTCCTATGGAGTTAATAATCTTATAAGTGTCACTGTCCGCAGACAATATGTTTGCCATAGCCAACAGCATAACTAATACTTTCACCATGGAACCGCCGATAATTGCAGGAATTAACGGAGACATGGTTCCCACAATGGCATCTAATATGTTATTTCCGATTTTCTTTAAGGTCAAAGGCTCTTTCTTCTCTCCCCTTGCAACCTCACTTTGTTCACCAAAGTCTCCTAATTTTAAAATTTCCTGGTAAGCAGTTCCAACATGGTTTCCGATAATAACCTGAAATTGCCCGCCCTGCTTTACAACTCCCATAACGCCGTCAATGGCTTTGACTGCCGCATCATTTGCCTTGCTTTCATCCTTTAAGACAAATCTCAAACGGGTCATACAGTGAGTAAGGCTGGAAATATTGTCGATTCCCCCAATATGTTCCACAATCGCTTTTGATACAACCGCATAATCTCTCGCCATCTTTACATTCCTCTCTTATCAGTTGATGATTTTACATAGTTTTCGCTGATTGTGATTATACTGTCTATCAAGTTCCTTGTCATCAGTTCTAAGGCGTAAAAAAACAAGTGACGGCAATTCTCACTTGTTTTTTCTACGTAACAGTATGTTTTTTAAGTTTGCAACTTTCCTAATTTGAAGTATGATCCGTTCCGTCGGAAGTATACCGGTACAGCTTCTTTCCCAGCCGTTCCACAATACTGATCGCAGGCATCTGGGTGGTAATATCATAAATCTNNATATAAGTCACATAGTAAGCAATGTTGTAGTCCGAAAATTTCGCCACAGTGCAATTTTCCGTATTAGTCACACTTAAAATCTGGCAATTTTGTTCCTTAAAACGGATCACATGGCCTATGGTATCGTTAGACTCTCCGGAAACCGAAAATACAATAACCAGGGCATTTTCAAAAAACCTGCTTTCGGTGGGATAATGAGGTTCGTCAATATAAAGACAAAACTTTCCCATACTGGAAAAATACCTTGCCCCATATTTAGCCACAATCCCGGACATGCCGCTGCCTACAAAAATTATGCGGTTTGCACGGACAATCACTTCTGTCAGCATTTCCAGCTTTTTCTCAAATTCTTCCGAAGTCGTTTTCTTTAAAAAGTCAATGACTTCCGTTACGTCATCCGCCGCATGCAATTCTTTTCCCTTGTCAAAATGCTGCTTTAACTTTATCTTAAACTCGGCATACCCGTTACAATCCATTTTCTTACAAAAACGCAGC
The DNA here is from genome assembly GCA_002429965.1 of Hungatella sp. UBA5982. Taxonomy (GTDB): domain Bacteria; phylum Bacillota; class Clostridia; order Lachnospirales; family Lachnospiraceae; genus Lacrimispora. The sequence goes on along the minus strand of DJBG01000222.1, from coordinate 25,353 downwards.
ACCGTAGAAGTGGAGACATGGGCTTCCTGAGCCAATTCCCGAATTCTCATGTACTTTACTTTATCGTAATTTTTCGTCACATAATGATATACTTCCATTTCCAGATCATTCAGTGACTTAACCTGCTCTACTCGAAACATCCCTTTGTCCCCTCCTTCCCTGCCACGCCCCAACAATAATTGCCACTGCGGCAAGTTTCTGCTCTTCAAACCACAACCCTGTTGTTTGTTCCCAATTGGCGTTATTATTTGCCCATGCCGAATGATCGCCCCTATCAAATTGCAATTGATTCATTTTGCTCACTTCTTTACGAAATAAGCCACTCTTTTGCCTTCTCCAAATCATCTATGCAGGTCATCATGAACGAAACATCAGTCTTCTTCTTTTTAATATAACTTTTCATTTTTAAATCCAGCCCAATAAAAACCACTTTACGCAGCGGCCTCTTTAACAAAACAAAACTGTCAACGATGAGTTCTAACATCTCTTTATCAACATCCGAATCATCAAGAACAACTGCGATAAAGGAACTCGTAGACGGTCTGCTGATTTGTATCAGATCCTGCTTAAATTTTTGCTTTAACAATTCCTTTGCATCATAGATGGAATCCAAATGTTCACACCAAATTTCTCCACCATTATAAAATAAGGAAAAAGACTTTTTCTTCAAACCAAGTTCATACTTCTCCATTGAATGATCCCCAATCAAATTTTTCGTTCCATGCAAATTGAATCTGGCATATCCGCATACTGCCCATAATTTTGTATAATTTTATATCCTGCCTTTTTATACAAATGACTGGCAGCTTCTAACGGTTTTCCGGTCTCTAAAATGCACCATCGATATCCTTTGATTTTGGCCTTTGCCTCTAATCTCCGAACCAATTCTGCACCCAATCCTATATTCCTGTACGATGGCTCTACATAAATTCTTTTTAATTCTGCATGATCTTCATCATACATTTTAAAGGAACCACAGGCAATAGGTTTTCCTTCCCGATATGCAACAATCACGTCATGAATATTATCTCTTTGATTATACTGTTCATACTGACTTCTCTGAAATTTGCCCCCAACGATTTCATCAAGAGCGCTATCTAATCTGTTGCAAAGCATTGCGAAATCCTGATCTTCCCCATCCGTATCCTTAAACTCTAATTCAGATAGATTTAGCAGCTCCATTTTTGCTTTTTTGCTAAGTTTATGAATAACAGCATCATATGCTTCATCAATCATCTGAAACAACATTTCCATATCGGAGAAATCATCCAGATTAATAGTATTCCAATAGGGCTGCTGAATCGGCGGGCAGTGATATCCGCGTACTATAATCTCAGGATAAAGCTGCCGATAAAGATATGCTTTATCCGGCTCACATTTTAACGTTATCTTATAAAACGTTTCTTCCGGGATGAGCTGCACAAATATCTTTCCCATGACCTTATAACAGATTGGATACTCTCCAAATGGTCTTGCCTCATATGCGCCTTTGTGCTTCAAACAATATTCTTCAATCGCTAGAATTACTTTTGTATTATTCTCCATACTTTATCTCCTAAGCTGAAGCGAAGTCTACAAAATACATGATTAAATGGTTCCAAAGTGACAGTTTGAATTCTTCATATGCTTTTGTTATTTCTTGCTTTCACGGATTATAGAGTCTTAATGCTTCCAATCTTTTTGCCCGTTCAAACGCTTCTTGCAAAAATTCCTCTACCGATAAATGCTTATAATCCCAATTCATGGCCTCTATTGCAGTTGCACCCGAATAATTCTTTTCTGCAATTTTTTTCATAGCTGCAGCCCAATTAATTGGTCCGTCAAAGGGCAACTGGTGTTGGGAATAACTTCCACCAATATCATGTAAATGTAGAGCCATTAACCTGGAACCATACATGGATAATAAATCATCGTCCGGATAGTAGTGGTAGTGATGTCCGCAGTCATAACAGAATCCAATACGCAAAGAATCCACTTGCTCCAGCACATATGCCAAATTAGCAAGGTTCCGTAAATTCTCAAACGCAACATTGATGCCAAGCTGTTCAGCTTTTTCAGCGATTCTCTTGATTCTGTCCAGACCTAATGTGTTATATGGATTGTCTTCACTGGGCAAGTGCACCACCATTGTGGGTATCTCAAATTCAGCGCAATCTGCAACACATTGCAAATAGCAATCGGTTAAAGCTTCACCATCCAGATTGTCAAGCCAGAGGTGGTTTTGATTTTGGACTGGTGTGTGGATATTCTCTATAAAAAGACCTGCCTCCCGCACGATTTGTGGTGCGTCGCGGTAATAGTTTCGACCAAAGCCTTCACTCCACCATAATAAAACGCCATCAAATCCCACTTTTTTTATTAACTGATAACGTTCCTTTATCGGCAATTCATAGCCAAACCAATCATAAATTGTTATCATAAGCCGCCGCCTTTCTTTACTTTTCCGTAATAGCTTTTATATAATTCATAGAATTCCCCCAACTAAATTCTATAATAATATACTTGTATATAGCGGGATATTGCTGAAAAGTGTTTATTCCACATCCAGGGTTAGGACATTAAGGTTCTTCTCCGTAAATTCGTATTACCATATAGGGAGCTTATCATTATTGCTATAATATAAAAATTTTACTAATTAGCAATTATATACCATATTGATTATAATTACCATATTACAATCATGTATTTTCAAAAAATTATACACTTAATTATCCCATGAAATAAATACCTCTTAATTCTCGATACCGCGTAAACGGTTCATTAGCCTCACCCTAATTAAGCCATCCCAGAAAAGATACTGAACAATTTGAACCAGAAATCCAATAGAATACACAAAGAATCCACAAAATCATTATAATGTCATGATTTTGTGGATTCTTCTCAGATATTCCTTACTTCATTAAATAATCGAAAGTGCCAGTTCCATCATCCTGGTAAAAGAATTCTGCCTGCCCTCAGCAGAGATTTCTTCCTCTTCAAACGGCGAGTCTGAGATCGTTAAAATACACAATGCATTCGCTTTTCCATAGGCCGCATTCGCATAAAGGGCAGTAGACTCCATCTCACACGCCAGAACTCCCATATCAGCCCATGATACACCTGTTTTTGGCAGCTTCGGTTTATAAAATGCATCTGTGCACAGAATATTGCCGACATGATACGGCAGATCCATCTCTTCCGCGCTCTGTACCGCCTGACGCAGCAATTTGTAACTCGCTGTACAGGAATAATCTCCCGGCAACTGGTATGTTGCCAGATAGTTAGTCTCCGTACAACTGCCGATGGCAATGATTACATCCCGCAGTTTCACTTGTGGCTGCATCGCTCCGGCAGTTCCGATCCGAATTAAATTCTTCACACCGTAAAAATGAATCAGCTCATAAGAATAAATCCCGATTGACGGGCAGCCCATTCCAGTTCCCATCACCGATATCCGTTTGCCCTTATAGTAACCGGTATATCCCAGCATTCCTCTTGTATTATTAAACTGTGTTACATCTTCCAGAAAATTGTCAGCAATAAACTTCGCCCGCAGAGGATCGCCTGGAAGCAGAATTGATTCTGCAATATCACCTGGTTTTGCATCAATATGAGGAGTTGGTGTGTGTTTCATAGCATCAATTTCGTTCATCCTTTTATCTTCCTTCCCGTTTGTTTTNNTCGTTCCGGGATTGATAGTGCCGCCCCCGGTCTTGTTACTGCAATAGCCGAAGCCACCGACGCCAGACGCAAAACATCCTCGATCTTTTCACCTCTCATAATCCCCGAAATAAAATATCCTGTATAAGTATCTCCTGCAGCCGTTGTATCAACCGCTATCACTTTTACCGCCTCCTGACGGTAAATCTGCTTTCCATCCCAGTAAACAGATCCTTTTTCCCCAAGTGTCATAACTATTTTGGCATCAGGAAATTTCGCCGCCAGCTTTACCAGCACCACTTCGTCACTTTCGCCCGATGTTTCTGCTAAAGATGCTGCTTCCACCTCGTTCACCAGAAAGTAATCTACCAGGTTTAACGGTAATTCTAAAACCTTAAGATCCATTGGAGATGGATTCAAAACAATCGTCATTCCTATTTCATGCGCCCTGCTGATGATATATCCCAGTTCACTGATCTCATTTTGCAGAACAACAAGATCCCCAGCACAAAAACCAGACAGAACCGCTTCAACCTGTTCTTTACCGATCCTTTGATTCGCTCCGCCGAAAAGAATGATGCAGTTATCCCCCTCACTGTCATTCTGGATCATTGCATGACCGGTTTGCACTTCATCGCGGATTGCAACACAGCCGGTATCCACCCCCGCCTGATTCAGGATCTCCAGCAAAAATTCGCCCTCATTCCCGATAGCCCCGGCATGATATACTTCTTCCCCCGCTCTTGCCAAGGCAATCGACTGATTTAACCCCTTCCCGCCACTGAACACATTTAAATAGTCTGAAGATATGGTTTCTCCTTTGCGAACAAAGTGTTCTACTTTATATACATAATCAATGTTCATAGAGCCAAAATTTAATAGTTTCATGCTATACCTCGTAGCTTTTTATGGTTTGGATCAGCAGTTCTTTAAAACGCGCCTTATCAAACTCCATTGCAGCAAGCACATTCTTTTCACTGCTTTCTACCGGATAGTAAACTTCTCTGCCGATATCCTCCTTTGGCGCCATCCCTATATAATCCCGGTAATCACAGACAGTCATTCCTCTTGTGAACTCTCCCTTCGTCTCCACATCTACATGCATCGGCAGTGCACAGATAATAATCGCCGGATCAATCAACCATGCTATCGCACAAGCATCACACAGTTGCGATTGCCGCCCCTGATTGACCGAATATTCCAGTAAATCTGCTGCCACTGCCGCTACTGGCCCCGGCAACTCCTTAAGCTGTTCCACGTCATCTATTGTCATGGAATTCTGACGGCACAGGTTAAGCCCAACCATCCGGATCGGAATCCCGGACTCAAAAACAATTTTTGCTGCTTCCGGGTCCACAACTATATTAAATTCTGCACAGGCATTATAATTTCCGGTTGTAACCGAGCCCCCCATGGAGATGATTTCCGGAATCTTATGTTTTAACTCTGGCTCCTTTAAAAGCGCCTGTGCTACATTAGTCAATGGTCCTAGCGTTACCAGAGTCATGTCTGTCTGATAGCGAAAAGCATCAATCAGCGCATCCACTGCATGTTCCTTTCGCTGTGCTCCTTTCAGTTCCGGAACCATGATATTCCCCAACCCGCTGCCACCATGAACATTTTCTGCCCGCTCAGGTTTTGCAAACATCGGCATATCGTAGCCGGCATAAACTGGAATATCTCCATGTCCCGCCAGCTCCGTCAAATATCTGGCATTACGGAACGTATGATCAAGTCCGGTATTTCCCCCAACCGCCGAAATCCCGACAACAGAAAGATGNNAGATGCTTCATTGCCAGCAGCAGTGCAAAACTGTCATCAATTCCCGGATCACAGTCGATCCATACTTTCTTACTCGTTTCCATCGTTTATGCTCCTTCTCTCTTCAGCCCTTTTTCTATCCGCTTCTTCTGATTGATCCGGATCATATTGATCAATACAAGGGCAATTATTGTTGCTGCATAGGGAATCATTTCTATAAATTCCGTTGGAAAATTAGTTCCCTGACTTTTTAGCGTAGTTGCCAAGGCATCCGAAAAGCCAAAGAAAACTGCTGCTACCGCGGTTCCGATCGGATTACTACCGGCAATATTCATCGCTGACAAACCGATATATCCTCTGCCGTTTGTCATATTCTTCATAAAGAAACTAACCCATCCCATCGACATGAATGCTCCGGCAAAACCGCAAAGCACTCCCGAAACCAGAAAAGATATATAACCAATCTTTTTCACATTGATTCCCACCGATGCTGCCGCCTGGGGGTTTTCCCCAACTGCCCGCATCCTGAGTCCCAGCCGGGTCCGATACAGGAAAAACCATACCAAGTAGATGCTTAAGAATGCCAGATAAGTAAGTAGGTTATGTCCCGACAGTACCTGTCCCAAAAACGGAATCTTATCAATTAGCGGTATTGCAACCGAGGGAATCGTATAGGCCTTAATCGCTGCCGATGTAGCCGCTTTTTCCCCGGTCAGCAAATACATGACAAATACTGTGCCGCCGCCGGCAACTAAGTTAAACGCAATACAGGTCAGATAAAGATCTGTTTTACCGGACAGATTGGACAATGCCAATACCCCGCCGGAAAGCACACCAAAGATAACCGCTCCCAGCAAGCCAATCCAAACATTCCCGGAAAAACCGGCAAAAATAACACCTGCCAACGCTGCCGAAAGCATCATTCCTTCCAGTGCCATGTTAAGCATTCCGGCTTTCCGGTTAATGACCGCTGCCAATGCCACAAAAATCAGCGGTGTTGATAAACGCAGTACTGAAAATCCAAAACTTGCAAACCATTCTATTGTAAACATACGCGTTCCTGCATGGATATTACTCCACGCTTTCCTTTCCGGCTTCTTCTGCACTGTCTGCCAAAATTTTCTTTGCTTCTCTTTCCCGGTCCATCTTCATGTCTTCCTGGGCTGCTTTATAGATCAGTTTCTTCTTATATCTTCCCATGAATTCTTCAGCCGCTACCAGAAGAATAACGATCCCCTGGATAACAGTNNCCAGCAGAATCGCTGATACCGGAACCAGAATCGGATTTTTTCTCGCCAGAACTGCTACCATCAGGCCATCAAAGCCATGCTGGGTACTAACGACCCATTTGTAACGATCATAGTTGCCCAGGATCTCACACGTACCGCCCATGCCGGCAAAAATACCGCCAACCAACTGAGCCAGAATAATCGTCCCGTTCATGTTGATACCGCTTGCTTTGGCGAAGTTCGGATTACTTCCCACAACCCGCATCTTATATCCAAAAATGGTCTTATAAAACAAAATTCCAACGAAAGCCACAGCAATCAAAGCCACAAAGAATCCCGACTGAACCCGGAACTTTCCAAAGATCATGGGAAGCTTTGCCGACTCCGGAATCATATAGGATCCCAGCGAACCGATTGACGGATCCCGCATGAAATACTTCAGCACCCAGATCGATAAAAATGCCAGAATGCTGTTAAGCATCAGGGAGACCACCACAATATTGGCCTTAAACTTAACATCCAACCATGCCGGAATNNCTATCGCACCAACTGCCAGCAGGATCAAAAGCATAACCGGTGTCGGCAAGCCCATTCCGCCTAATGAAATAGCTGCCAGAGAAACAATACACCCTGAAAACATAAAAATGCCTTCACCGGAGAGATTAAACTTATTCACTGCATACATAAAACAGAAACATAATCCGGTAAATGTAAACGGAATCGCCAGATTAATTATGCTTCCGACTCTCCGCACGGAAGAAAACGGGCCTAACACAAATTGTTGAATAATGTAGACCGGATCATCACTGATGGCAAACAACGTAACCAATGCAATCCCATAAGCAATGCCGATAGCAACAAGGATGCGTACCAATTCGACTGTTGTTTCTATTCGCCTTGTTTTACTCATAGCACATCCTCCATTTCTTTTGCTGTCATTGTCTTAATACCCAGCATATATTCCCCCAATTCATCTTCTGAAACGAGATTCGCCTGCTTAAATGCTGCTACAATCTTCCCTTTCCGCATAACCAGCAGCCTGTCAGAACACTCCAGCACTTCATTCAAATCGGCTGAGATCAGCAGGGAAGCCGTCTTTTCTTCCCTTGATTTACGGACAATTGTCTTACGAATCATTTCCGCTGCGCCGACGTCAATTCCCCTGGTCGGCTGATTGGCCAGAATAAAATTGCAGCCGGAAGTAAACTCTCTGGCCACCACCACCTTCTGGATATTACCGCCGGAAAGCATCCGTACCGGCTGGTTTCTATCATCGCAGGCAATTTCAAAATCTTTGATACACTGATCTACAATCTGGTCAATATGTTTACGGTTAATAAACGGTCCCTTCCGGTACTGCGGCTGAAAATAACGGTCCGAAATAATATTATCCCGAATTGACATATCTCCGGCACAGCCAAAAACCATTCTGTCTTCTGGAATAAATGCCAGCCCCAACTGCCGGATCTGGTGAACGGTTTTACCTGATATGCCGGTTCCGTTAATGGATACTTCACCGGAAGAGAAGATACCAAGTCCTGATAATACATCAGAAAGTTCACTCTGGCCATTTCCTTCTACACCGGCAATGCCCACTACTTCACCCGCACGAATATCAAGAGAGACACCATCTAGTACGGTCTTGCCCATTTCGTTGATCTTAATCAGATTTTTGATATGTACAACAACCCCGCCGGGCTTCGGCTGCTCTTTATCAATCTTAAGTACGACATCTCGGCCAACCATCAGTCTTGAGATATCGGTTTCGCTCATATCTTCCAGTTCATAACTACCCAGACAAAAACCATGGCGCAGGACCGTAACACGGCTGCAGATTCGTTTTACTTCTTCCAACTTGTGCGAGATAAAGATAATCGAATGTCCGTTGTTTTTTAACAGAATCAACTGTTCAAACAATTCATCCGTCTCCTGGGGCGTCAGGACCGCTGTCGGTTCATCCAAAATGATAATTTTCGCTCCTCGAATCAATACTTTCATGATCTCAACCTTCTGCATCTGGCCAACCGAAAGATCCATCACTTTCATCTTGGGATCAATATTAAAATTATACTTTTCCGCTACTTCTCTGGTTATCTCCACCGCTTTGTTATAATCAAACGTTCCCTTTTTCATCGGTTCGATTCCCAAAGCCACATTCTCCGCTACGGTCAGTGACGGTACCAGCATAAAATGCTGATGTACCATTCCAATGCCTTTATCAATGGCGTCCAGAGTATTTTGAATCTGAACCTCCTGCTCTTGTACCAGAACACGTCCGGACTGGGCACTTTCCAGCCCGAAGAGAACTTTCATCAACGTCGTTTTTCCTGCTCCGTTTTCCCCTACCAGAGCCAGAATTTCACCTTCATTCAGCCAAAAGGTAATGCCCTTATTGGCAACAAATCCATTACTGTAAATCTTAGTAATGTTCTCCATTCTCAAAACTTCACCAGACATATCTTCCTCCTACGGCAAACTGCCGAAATTTCTGTAAAAAATCCCGGCAGTTTACGTTTTGTTCTGTTAAGGTGCTACACTGTCAAGCATTGTCTGATACTCGGCCTCATCCGCAAAATCATAGTAAGATTTTACTGACTTTTCGCCGCTGACGATCTTAGCCTGTGCCTCTTCCATATTCTGACGGACTTCTTCCGGAACGTTTTCTTTGAAGAAATCATTATCAACATATCCAACCGAACTTTCCGCCAGACCCAGACGGTTCACTTTCTTCCAGACATCTTTTCCAGTCTCAACATCATGGAAAAACGATACAAAAGAATCACCGACATTTTTCAGCATGGATGTTAAAATCACATCAGCCAGTTCCGGATTCTCGGAATTTTTATAATACTGATACTGATCGGAATCCACACCAATTGCCCAGGTAGTCAGTTCTTTACAGGCTTCAAACAACCCGCCGCCGGCTCCGCCAGCCACTTGATAGAATACATCAGCTTTTTTATCTCTTGCCTGCGACAGACAAAGTTCTTTCATCTTGGCCGGATCCGTCCAGGAACCAACTGTCGCCTTAACAACTTTGCACTCCGGATCGTAATCCTGAACACCATTTACAAAACCGGTGACAAAATCAGCAATAACCGGATTATCCATTCCCACATTTACCGCCACAACTTTCGATTCAGACATACCAGCGGCCAGCTGTCCTACCATGTAAGAGCCCTCATTCTGGGCATAGAAAATCAGAGCCATGTTTTCCGGTATCTCAGATTCATCCATAGAATCATCAAAGCATACAAACTTAACCTCCGGATATTCCTTCGCCAAGCGGATCAAAATATCACGATATGTAGAGGATGCTACGATATATTCATAGCCTTCGTCAATGGTATCCAGCATGGCATCTTCCCATTTGTCCGCTTTTGTCTCATCGCCGGCTTCAACAGTCTTACAATCCCAACCTTCTGCACGTAATATTTTCATTCCCTCTTCACCGGAATCGTTAAAAGACTTGTCCCCTAAATTTCCGACAATATAGGCAATCCGCCCTTTTTCGCTGCCCTTACCAGCCGGTGCCCCACTCTCAGTTTTTGTTTCCTGGCTGCCGGTTTCAACTGCACTGGAAGATTTTGTTGTTCCTCCCGAACCACATGCGGTAAGACCTGCTGCCATTGCCGTGGCTATCACGACCGCGATTACTTTCTTTACACTTTTTTTCATATAAAACCTCCTCTTTTTTGTTTGGTTTCTTGTTTTATTTTCAGCCCGATGTCAGATTGCGGACCCACTTCATCGATCGGATCCGCCAGACTCCCACCAGTGCTTCTAATACAATATTAATTTTAATGATACCGATCACCGCCGCCGGTGGCCAATTGAATACAAAAGCACCTAATGATGCAAGCGGTATGGTAATCAGCCACATCGTAAAGATATCTGTGACCAGACCAGTCTTCCCATCTCCCCCGGCCCGCAGAGTAGCAATGATTCCGGTCATCTCGACACCGGAAAACGGCCAGATCAGTGCCAGAATCGCCATAAATTGTATGGCATAAGTACGTGTCTCATCAGTCAGCCGGTAAAGCTTTGTAAACGGTATCCCAAACAGAATCGTTATCATCCCCAGTATCATTCCTCCAACAAGTCCAAGAACCAGAACACTGTATGCCTGCTTTTTAATCTCCGTCTTCTTCTGACCTGAACCGATAGCTTTACCAATCGCAACACTGCAAGCCTGTAAAATTCCATTCATAACGCAGGCAACCAACTGGTAGAATGTATTTGCAATATTATAGCCGCCGACGACGCTGATACTCATCTGCCCGGTGATTGCACTTCCCGCTGTCGTTCCCGTTGACCAGATAAACTCATGGACAACAATCGGAATACCAACCAGGTAAAAATTTCGGCTTAACCGATTGTCCGTTTTCAGCAAATCTTTTACTTTCATCTGAATTCTTTTTTCTTTTTTAAAGACGAATACTCCCAGAATAGCAAATTCCACCAATCTGGCAATCACTGCCCCCAGGGCTGCTCCCTGTATTCCCATCTGAGGAAATCCAAACTTACCAAAAATCAGGCAATAATCCAGCAAAATGTTAATCGGATAAGAAATCACATTGGCAATAAATGATATCTTAACCTGTTCAATTCCCCGGCAGCAAGCAAACATCATAGTACTAACACCACACGGAAGATACATCCAGGCCGCGATCCGCAGATAAGAAGCCCCCAGTTCGATGATGGCCGGATCACTACTGTAAATCCGCATAAATATCCGGGGAAATGTCAGTACCAGAAATGAAATCACTGTACCGAAAACAGCAACTGCCCGAATACCTGTCGCAGNNCAAATAGTATTCTTATTTCTTCCCTGCCCTGGCGCCCCCAATATTGGGCAATCAGTACGCAGCATCCGGCTGAAAAACCGTTGCATAAAGTATAAAAAATAAAAAATATCTGCTGCGCCTGGGAAACTGCTGACATTTGTACTTGATCAATCCGTCCCAGCATAATGCTGTCCGCCGTATCAACACTAACCCGCAAAAATTGCTGCAGGATGATCGGTACCGCTAATATCAGGATATTGGAATAAAACTGAGTCTCCTTAACAATCGGAAAGTACTTGCTCTTTACTGAACTCATAGTGTACGGCTGTTGCCAATGCAGCCAATCAACCACTCCTTAAATAAATCGACGTGGATGTCCACTGCTACTTTCACATTGGGCTGCCGTCCCAGGGTATTTCTTAAATCTACTGCCGTATGTCCCACCGTATAGGAATCCATGCACTCAACATCGACAAAGTAATCTTTATATACCAGACACTGCGGACACAACGCCGCCGCCAGGGCCAGGGCATCGTGCATCATCGCATCCTCACCGCCATTTTCATTCCGCCTGAACATATAATCCAGAATATCGGCTGTCAGCACCGCANNTTTTGCATCCTGATGATTCAGAATTGCCAGTTCCGTCACATCCAGGCCAACCATTGTGCAAGGAATCCCGGATGCTAAAACCAGCCTGGCCGCTACCGGGTCCACCCAGATATTAAATTCAGCTGTGGTGGAAACATTTCCGCCTTTTACTGCCCCGCCCATGAACCAGATATGCTTGATCTTTTCTGCAATGTCCGGATAGAGCGAAAGAGCAATGGCAATATTGGTCATCGGGCCAATGACAAGCAGTTCCAACTCACCTTTCAGTTCGTCAGCTTTCCGACGGATCACCTCAATCGCATTTTCTTTTGCAAAATCACTAGTCGTGGCAGTTGGCAGCACGATATCACCAAGCCCTGTCTGGCCGTGAGTGTTACCATAGTGCGGTGCTCTTAGAAACAGGGGCTTCTCAGCTCCCCGGGCAACCATAATATCAGCGCCAAGATACTCCATCAGATTCAGATTATTCTGTGAAGTNNTACTTTTTTACATCTTTCATTATCTTCGTCGTTGACAAATATATCTTTCTGTATCATAATTCATTTATAACAATGAAATGGAGAGTTCTCATGACAATCAAAGAAATTGCCCAATTAGCGGGTGTATCTATATCAACCGTATCAAAAATCGTAAACGGCAAGGATGACAGCATTAATCCAAAAACCCGTAAGCGTGTTCTCGAGATTGTAAAAGAGTATAACTATACGCCTTATGCCAGTGTCAAACTTGTTTCCGAGGCCAAGACTTTTGTATTAGGGGTATTACTTAATTCCTTCACCAGATCGAGCCTGTTTTTGAATGGCGCTATTGCCGTAGCCCAAAAAAACGGCTATGGACTTCTGGTCTACGACAGTCTGGGGTCACTGGAAACCGAACTAAAAAACATCACTACACTATGTAAAAGTCAGGTAGACGGCGTAATCTGGGAACCGGTGAATAACGAAAGCAAAGAACACGAGCAATATTTTGAAAAATATAGAATTGAAGTCTGCCGCATTAACGCCCCATTTGACGCGAATCATTATTTTATCGATTTTTCCCAAATCAGCTATGAGGCGACCAAACTCCTCCTTTCTTATGGTCATACAAAAGTAGGATGCCTGATCAGGCGTGGCAGCATCCGTTCAAAATTAGCCCTTGAAGGTTTCAAAAAATGCCTTCTCGAACATGGGATTCCTTTTAGAGATAACATGATTCTTCCCGAGGAAAACGATGAATGGCACAATCAGATCTTTGCACATTTACTGACCGGCATTATCAGTACCCATTTTACTTCCGCTCAATTGCTGGTTGAAGATTTAGAAAAAAAAAGGCTGCAGATGCCATATAACCTTTCACTAATCAGCTTAAGGGATGATCTGCGGGGGATTACCCAGCCTTCGAAAATATCCAGCATCCGCATTCCTANNGAAAAGTAGGTAATGATTACGACTCTGCTCTCGTCTATTCGATTATAGAAGAAAACCACGTAAACACTCTGGGAATTCTGCGCGACCCCCAGGCCGAGACCGGCAAGGCGTATATCCACCTTCAGGACAACGGGGAAAGCACCATCACAATTTTGAACGGTGCCAACGAAACCCTATGCCCAGAAGAAATCCTGATGCATAAGGACCTCTTCCAAAATGCCAGCTATTGCTTATTACAAACAGAAATCCCGGAAAACACTGTTGAAGCAGCCGCCCGTCTGGCTCATGAATGCGGTGTAAGGAACATCCTGAAACCGGCAGCAATGAAGCGGTTGCTCCCGTCATTAATGAAGTACATAGATATCTTTGTACCCAATAAGACAGAAGCAGAGCTGCTGTGCCCGGAAGAAACCACAATAGAGGGAAAAGCAGAAGCATTTATCAGGCATGGTGCCAAGTCTGTTATTATTACCCTCGGACATTCAGGATGTTATATCAAAGATCCGACTTTTACCGGTTACCTGCCGGCGATCCATTTTTCGACTATTGATACCACCGGGGCCGCTGATGCTTTCATTGGCGCATTGGCCGCTTACTTAACCGATGGGTATCCGATTGAGCATGCTGCCCGAATCGCTACATATGCTGCCGCCTTCAGTGTTGCCAGACAAGGCGTCATACCGGCACTGATCGACCGCAATTCACTGGAAGCTTACATCAAAAAAGTGGAACCCGACCTTATTCAGATTGGAAATAGGGAGGTATTTACATGAAAATAAAAAAACAGATGCTGACCGATTCCTTAGAAAAACAAAAACAAGAACTAAAAGAGCTGGGCCGGACACTTTTTGCCTGTCCCGAAGTCGGATTCCGGGAAGAAAAGACCTCCGCTCATCTCCTGTCATTCTTTCAAAACAACGGTATCTCCTGTCAGGGCAATCAATCCCTGACCGGTGTCCGCGCAGATATTGGAGATCGAAATGGCTCCGGTTATCATATTGCTCTGGTCGCCGATATGGATGCCGTTTATGCCGGTAGCGGCGATAAAAAACAAGCGATTCACTCCTGCGGACACAGCATCCAAGTTGCTGATATGGCTTTTTCCATGAAGCTGATAANNAAGTGGACTTCTTGATGAAACCGGCGGCAGCGTTACTTTTATCGCCACCCCGGCCGAAGAATTTATTGATCTGGAATATCGGGAAGCCCTTGTCCATGCCGGAAAAGTTCGTTTTTTTTCAGGAAAGCAGAATCTAATTGCCGATGGTTTCTTCGATGACCTTGACTGTATTTTATCAGCTCATGTAAATAGCGAAGAACATACCCTCTTTGATATTGGCAGCAGCCTCACCGGTTTTACAAAAAAGCGGATTATTTTCACCGGACAGGCCGCACATTCCGGAGCGCTGGCCCACCAGGGGCGCAATGCCATGCATGGAGCAACGTTATTTATCAATGCATTATCTTTTTTAAAGGAACAGTTTCCACCAGAACAAGGAATTCATATTGCTCCGGTTATTACCAATTGCAGCGGCAGTGTCAATACGGTTCCAGACCAGGCCGTTTTGGAAACCTATATCCGGGCCAATTCGCTAAACAACCTGCTTGAAGCCTGTCAGTCACTAGATAGCTGTGCCAACCATTGCGCCCATGCACTAAATCTAAAAAGTTCTATTGAAAATCAGACCGGATATATGCCGCTTCAACAGTCTGAGCTGCTGCTTCAAGTTGTTTTCCAGAATATGCTCACCGTTTGCACAGCCGAACGGATTCTTAAAAATCCAGTTTCTGGCGCATCCGGTGACATTGGCGATTTGAGTTACCTCATTCCCTCCGTGCAATTCGGATTTTCCGGTATTGAGGGTCAGATCCACAGTGCTAATTTCACGATTCGTGATGAAGAAAATGTCTACACAAATGTGGTCCAGGTAGTTTTAGAAACTATTTACGATCTGCTGACCGAGAAAGAACTGCAGATAAAATATGATGATTACGATATTCGTAAAAAAACATACTTAAAGGACTGGCTGGGGATATAAAGAACCAGATAAAAAAGATGGTAGATACGGAAAAAGCCCAGCCTCAACGATTAATTCATCAACGAAAACGAGGATGAATTATTAATAATTTGGAAGGTACACAGAAGCCGCTTGTATCAATGGAAGAAGTTATGTGTGTGTTAAAAGTTATTAGGCATTACATTTTCTCGCAAAACACCCCATGAATTCATACAAATTCATGGGGTATCTTTACTTTCCATATCGGTTTGGGTAAGCCTTTACTCAAATTGGATCTAAACCGTTTCGCATAATGCTCATTTGCCATAGCGGCGTTTAACCCAATTATTTTTCTTTAACAGGCATTAGGTAATCTATGATTACCTTTTCGCTTCGACTTAGCGGCTCAGAATAACGCTGATGGGTATAAACTTCACACCAATAGAAATTTTCATAGTCAATGACTCCACCGGTTTTTTCAATAGCTTCCGTAATCAACAAATATGCCGAATCGAGTATATCTGCAATATTATTGCCCTCAATTTGAACATGCGCAACTAAACCTTTAGGAATATATTTAGCAAACAGTCCTTCTGGTATTTTGGTATTGGTTTGTACAAAGTCACCAATGATGATATTGAAGTTCTGTTTATCGCCAAAATCATACATGAAGCCTATACCGTCATTTTCATCAATATCATCACAGCATTTGACATATGACAGCTTGTTAAGTATCTCAATTGTATCTCCTTGAAAAAAGTCCTGCCATGCATGACCAGCATTTGAAAAAGAAGTTTCACGGAACATACCAACCATTAGGCGTTCGTCCGCTTCCTTGTAGATAATTTTTTTCATTTCTGCCATTATTCGTTTTCCTCCTATAAATCTCATTTCAGAAAAGTAGGAAGGTAATCATTAAGTTTTGCACACCCGAGCTTTGCTTGCGAAGGCGTAATCCCATGATGCTCTTTGAATGCGCGGGTAAATGCAGAATGAGATTGAAAACCATATTTGAAATAAGGATGCCGGACTCATAGCAATTTTAGATATTTCATTATAATCAATATCACAACCATCAACTATAATCTTTTCCAGATACATTATAACGCCGTCAAAAGTTTTGCTGCTATTCATAATTACCTCCGTCATTTGATATATTAACAAATTTAAGGTTATGTGCTTTACATCTTGCGTACTTTTTTTGTGTAGTTACTCTACTTTATACTATATAAATAATATAAACTGCAACTTCCTATTTATATAAACATAATAAGAAGTTAAAATTCCAGACAAATAGGAATTACGGATTAAACTTTCCAATACACTCCATTCGGTAATTTACATAGATAACCAGAAATTTTTTCTTTTACCTTTCCCGTATCAAAATCTCTTATTATAACATTTTCATGATATTCCGGATCTTCATACCATTCGAAAAAATATAAATCATCTCCATCACGAAATAGTAATCCTTCCGTTTCCCGTATCTCTATTTTTTTATTTTCTGGCCAAACAATCTCATAGATTCCATTGTTCCCAGCCCGGCAGAGCATTAGAGGCGAAACTTTTAACATAAGATTATAACAATCTTCCACTATCCCCAAAGGTAGTTCTTTTATCATTTTAAGTCTTTGGCTATCTGGAAAATAGCTGTATATCTGTATTTTTTGTTTGTAAAAATCCACACCTAAAAAGTATAACGTTCCCTTGTCCCAGATTGGCTGCTCAATATATACATTTTCCTTCCGTTCAAATGGACTGTAAACAGTTCCTTCCGGAAAATGAATCAAATGACAGACCATACCAGAAAAAACTTCTCCAGATTTAACGATTTCTTCCGCCTCATATAAATCAAAAAAACAATTATTGCTATCTTTGCAAAAATACCACTCGGTTGTACCATCTACCAGTTCAGGATATGAATCTGATACTCCCTCGATTTTTATTATATTCATCAAGTTCCCCCTTTTTAAGTACCTGTGTATTTGATCATAGCAAAGATGAAGTTAAAAATAAAGTACTAAATATTTATAACCAATATTAAGTGCTTATTTATAATTTACTTATTCTATAATTTACAAAGAGAATGACATAAGCTATTACTTTACCACTCTTCTTTATGAACTTCCCATTATGTAATAAAAAAGACCCCACACTCTCATGCGAAATCTTTTTATAGTCCAACTGCATTATATAAATAAGTACTGTATGCGCGAAAATATAAACTTATTATTAACTATAGAAAATAAAATCTTTAGGATCCTTCTTTAAGAATTCCTCTAAAACAATATTTTTATCGAAAATGACCGTTGTATATTTACAAATAGATCTGTTAAATGCTTTAGGTTGCAATAACTCGTAAATGTAAGAAGTGAAGTGACGTTGCAACTCCGTAGCATGTTGTAAATACTGTACTGCATCTGCTCGAATAA
Source organism: Hungatella sp. UBA5982 (assembly GCA_002429965.1). Classification (GTDB taxonomy): domain Bacteria; phylum Bacillota; class Clostridia; order Lachnospirales; family Lachnospiraceae; genus Lacrimispora. Next base: position 7,487 of record DJBG01000222.1, on the reverse strand, counting down.
AAATATTATAGGAAAAAACCAGAAATTCAAGAGCTATATGACGATAACCTTGGTATGCTGTTGGTTTTTCTTTTCCAAAGGAATCGCCTTTATCTATATTTGGAAAGTAAAATCTTCCAAGTTCAATTTGTGAGGATAATTTTGAAAGTAATTCATATTTCTGTGATTCAACTAAACCGCCTGATTCTATCAGTAATTTAAGCTGTATCAGTATTATAGTAGTTTCTTGGTACCATTGCAGCAAATTATTTCTATATTGTTCGGTCAATTCGAATTTTTTTGTATTTGTTTTCCAAGTATATACAAATGAAACAATTGCTAATAGTAATGCTATACTGGCAATAATATTAGCAACAATCTCTGCTGTACTCATGGTTATTCCTCCTTAGATTCTCAAATTATTTTTATCTATCTACTGAAAATATATAGCACTATTGATATATATTTCAATTCATAATAAAACTTGATCCTATAATTAGCTATTATATACTATATTGCTTCTTATTACCAGAATATGGCTATATTTTTAAACTATTATGTTTATCGCTTAATTACTCCATTAAATAAGACAAATGATATCATAAATAATAATATGTATCATACTTCATTCTTCAACAAATAAAGACAACAAAAAAGACCCCACATTCTCATGTGAAGTCCTTCTTATCACCGAACTCTTTTTTCAGTATCAAAACACTCCGAAAAAATCATCCCGATTTGTTTAAAATTGTTTAAACTCTATCTACCCTACTCGCAAACCCTTATAAAATAAGGATTTACTCCATAGTGTAAGGCATAAGAGCGATATGTCTTGCTCTCTTAATTGCAACAGTAAGCGCTCTCTGATGCTTTGCGCAGTTGCCAGTGATACGTCTAGGAAGGATTTTTCCTCTCTCAGATACATATCTTTTTAATTTGTTTACATCCTTGTAATCAATTACGCCGTTCTTCTCTCCGCAGAATACGCATACTTTTTTTCTTCTGCGCATGCCGCCTCTTTTGAACTTAGCGCCATCAGCTTTATCATTCTTATTATATGCCATTGGTACTACCTCCTGTTAGATTTAGTTGAATGGAAGTCCTTCGTCTTCGACTCCATCCGGAATATTCATAAATCCATCGCCGATTGCACTGGAGGGGGCCGGTCTGGAGACTGGCTGATAACCGCCGCCGCCTTCTCCGGAAGCTCCGCCCTTGCTGTCTGCGAATTCCTGATCTTCTACAACGATATCTGTTGTATAAACCTTAATGCCGTCTTTATTCGTATAACTTCCAGTCTGGATCCTTCCGGAAATCAGTACTCTCATGCCCTGACGGAAATATTTCTCCGCAAACTCTCCTGCTCTGTCAAATGCTACGCAATTGATAAAGTCGGCTGTCTGCTCATTGCCGTCCTGATTCCTGCGGCCTCTGCGGTCAACTGCAAGGGAATACCTTGCGACTGCCATAGCACGCTCTCCTTGGGAATATCTTACTTCTGGATCACGGGTCAATCTGCCCATAAGGATTACTTTGTTCATACGATCACGCTTTCTTTATCTATTATGCCTCTTGTCTAACGCATAAGTATCTGATGACAGGCTCCATAATACGAATGTGTGCTTCCAACTCGTTGGGAGTTGTGGAATCGCCATCAAATTTGATGAAGTAGTAGAATCCTTCTTTCATTTTCTGAATCTCGTAAGCTAATCTCTTCTTACCCCATTCATCAACGTTTGTTACAGCGCCGCCGAAACGAGTGATGTAACCTGTAACTTTTTCCATGGCTGCTGCTCTCTCTTCATCTTCGAGCTTTGCGTTAATAACAACGGTTAACTCATACTTGTTCATGCTTCTTTACCTCCTTGTGGTCTCTGGCCCCTGCTTTCAGTTTCAGGAGCAAGGAATCTATATGTCACGGATTAATATTATACCGGAAACATCTGATAAAAGCAAGTCCTTTTCTCATTTTCCCGAACTTTTTCCTCTGTCTTCCATCATTTTAGGTCTTTGGCAGGCCATCCTGTCCTTTTAGGCCCCTGGTGTTCTTCTCGACCAGCTTCCTTGGCACCATGACCTGATGACTGCAGCCCATGCATCTTAAGCGGAAATCCGCACCGACTCTCAAAATTTCCCACTCCTGGCTTCCGCAGGGATGGGGTTTTTTAAGTTTCACAATATCTCCAACCACATAATTCATATCATTCGCTGCCCCTTCCATCCATGACAAATTTCCATTGCTTCTTACTTATTTTAAAATAGAATCAATCTTTTCCAATTCTTCCTGTGTAAATTTAAGATTATCAAGACAAGACACGCTGTCCTCCAGCTGTTTTACGCTGCTGGCTCCGATCAGAACGGAAGTCACTGCCTTTTCCCGAAGTACCCAGGAGAGAGCCATCCGGGCCAGTGTCTGTCCACGCTCAAGGGCCAACTCATTTAACTGTCTTATCTGCTCTAACTTTTCCTCTGACAGATAACGCCCGCCTACGGTCGTTCCCTGTCTTGCGGCTCTGGATTCCTGAGGGATTCCCTTTAAATACTTATCCGTCAGCGCTCCCTGAGCAAGAGGGCTGTAACAGATACAGCCTACGCCGTTTTCGAGAAGCGTGGAAAACAATCCATCTTCTGCCCCTCTTTCAAACATGTTGTATCTTGGCTGATGAATCAGGCAGGGGACTCCCATATCCTTTAACATAAGGACCGCATCTCTTGCCTCTTGATCACCGTAATTGGAGATTCCCACATAAAGAGCCTTTCCCTGTCTCACGATGTCAGCCAGCGCCCTCATGGTTTCCTCTAAGGGTGTCTCCGGATCCGGCCTGTGGTGGTAGAAAATGTCCACATAGTCCAGCCCCATCCGTATTAAGCTTTGGTCCAGGCTGGCCATTAAGTACTTTCTGGAACCCCAGTTTCCATAAGGTCCGGGCCACATATCAAATCCGGCCTTGGTGGAAATGATCAGCTCGTCCCGGTATCTTCCCAGGTCACTTTTAAAAATTTCTCCAAAATTCTCCTCCGCCTTCCCTAATGCCGGAGAGCCATAGTTGTTAGCCAGGTCAAAATGAGTGATTCCCATATCAAATGCCCTTAAAAGAATCTCACGCTGCTCCTGCAAAGGCTTCTCCAGGCCAAAATTCTGCCATAAACCCAGGGATACCATGGGAAGTAATACTCCGCTTCTTCCGCAACGCTTGTATTCCATTTTCTCATATCTGTTTTCCGCTGCCTGATACATACCTTTTCCTCCTAGTATTATTGTCATAGTCAATTCTTTTCTATGGGTTAGGCTATGTTGTTTTAAGATACTGTGGATTGGTTCTTTCCACCTACCACTAATGTTTTTCTACACTTTACTCAAAAGTTGAGCTTTTACTTGACTTTCTTTAATCGTTAGTCTTTTATTCATGTTTCTCACTACGCCCCAGCGGCAATTTCTGCTGCCGGACTTTTGCTAAAATATAAGGCGGATTCAAGCGAACCCGCCAAAGCCGACCTGTATCTTTTCCCTTCCAGCGAAAGTTCTTAAGTGATTTCGTCAAAAAAAACTCCCTTTAAAGGCCGGATTCGTTCCATCATAGACCTTCTGTCCTCAGGTACGGCTGGCATCCCATATCCAAACAGCCAGTAGGTCATTTCACTGATCCCCATGGACAGATGCGGTTTGATCCCATCCTCATCTTTTGCCGGGATAAGAGAGGAGCCTTCCTGGCTCAGCCTCCACCGGAACACTCCGTCATTCTGGCGGATAAAGTCATCCTTAACCTCAATAAACAGCTCCATCTCGCTGACCGGGCATTCGTCTTTTAAGCGTATCACAGAAACAAACTGTTCCAGATGAATGATCCTGCCCATAACAGCCGGCTTTAACGGACCTGTTTCCTTTACATAATCAGGAAGACCAATAAGCTCTCTTTGATTTTCTGCCGTTTCTCCGTAATAAGCCCACACACCGGCCAGTCTTTCTCTCTCATCTCTGGTGAAAAGAAGAATCAGATCTCCTCTGTCGCTTCTGACTTCCCTGCTTAAATTCAGATAATATTCCTCATCCCTGAGTGCATAGACCTCATATCTCTTTTCCAGCTGCCTTCCCACAAACCTTGCAGCTTCCCTGCATTCAGCCGACCGCTCCACAAAAGCGCGGCGGCTAAGGTGCAGCCGTCCTTTTTCGTTCAACGCCACTTCCGGCAAATCGCAGATATAGGTAAAATCAAAAGGAAAGTAAATTGCCGGATCGGCGGGCACCAGAAAACAAAACCCCATCCGCTCCATATACATATCGGAAAAACAGCGGCTTAAAAGCCGCCTCATATATCCCTGATGGCGGCATTCCGGATCCGTAGCAACCCCGGCAATATAGTCAATCTTCCATATACGGTCCTTGACCACCACCTCGTAAGGATTGCGGTGCAGCATGGCTGCCACCCGATTCTCTTTCCAGGCGGTGAGAATCTTATTTTTCCTTACCCTGTCCGAATAATAATAATCCATAAAGCTCTGGGAATCCTCAGAAAAAACCTTTTCCCACAGCGCCCGGCTCTCGCCTTTTTCTTCCTGCTTCAAATACCTTATCATAGTTAAAAGCCCTTCTGAACGACTCCGTACTTTCTTGCAAAATCAATGGGGTAATAAGACATTTTCGCCTTTCGCAGGCCTTCCATTCCAACATCATCTTCCCGGTTGATAAGCACCGGATTTTCCGGGAAAGCATGAATCAAAAACTGCTGGTTAATAAACTGATAAAGCCCCTTAACAGCTGGGTCAGCCTTTTCAATGTGGATGACTGCCATGTTTTCAAAGGGGTTGTAGGTACCGATGGTAAAGGCTTTTAAAGTTCCATCGATATAAACGCCTGCCATCCTCACGTTAAGCAAGGAACAGTTCTTTAATATATCATGGATCCCCATTACCTCATAGTCCAGCTGCCGGACAAATTCCGCAGCTTCCACCTTATTTTCCCACCAATCATCCAAAAATTCCAGCACATTATCCCGGTCTGAACAGCAAAGGGTCCGGTATTCATACCTGCCTTCGTATTCCCTTAAAAAGGAGTTTAAATGATTTTTCTTCTTATGAAGCTTTTTCCCCGCCAGGGTCCTCATGGCATCCCCGTCATAAAGATAATCCTTTAAATCCTCTTGTTCCTTAACTTCAAACTTTTCCGGATCCAGCTTTAAGAAATTAATTGCCTCTTCATCCGCAAGAAAGATACGAAGAGGCTTTTTTAAAACCTGATTAAAATAATCTACCATTTCCTGGAAATAGCGAGGAAGATCTTCCTCTTTGCACATGGGCATTGCGGAAAAAGGCTCTCCGTCCTTTTCCATCAAAAACTGCAATGCCTTATCATCGCTTATGGCATATTTAACATGGTAATAATCTCTCCAGATAAAACTGTCTAAATATACGCTGTCACAGGTCCTGTTGGGCCGCAAGGCATAAAAAGGCGCTATCTTCTTTATATCCTCTGCCTCAATCGGCTTAAATTGTAAATTCATAATTATTCCCTTCTATATTACTGTTAGCTTTTTTTTATAAAATCGGTGCCGCATTTCGGACAATGAATGCTGATCTTCCCTTTTCCTCTTGGAATCCTGATCTTCTGCCTGCAATTGGGGCATTTATAAATATGATATTTCCTGCTTTGCTGAAGCTTGAAACGCCACTTTCGGAATACTTCCGAGACCCGAAACCAGATGCGTTCAAATTTCTGGCTTTCTTCGAAGCGTCTTCCAATATTCTTTGAAAACACACGAAAATAGCATAAAACCAGAAAAACCAAGGCCGCAATATCCAGCCATCTGCTGCCATTGAACAATCCGGCCACTAGAAAAACACAAGCAGCAGCGTTTAAAAACTGTCCCAGCCTGTCCATGCCGTATCTTCCGATCATAAAACGTGCAAAACGTTCTCTAAATCCATTCATCCTGTATCTGCCGCCCCTTTTCACTTTGCATTAACTATAATAACGTACGGGTCGAAAGTCAATGTCCCTGGGAAATATTTCATAATCTTTTCAGAATTGGCACTTAGACTTATCTCTGTACTGCTTGGGTGTCATGCCATACCGTTCCTTAAACAGCCGGTGAAAATAGCTGCTGTTTTCATATCCAACTTCCACAATAATCTCTTCCACCGGTATCGATGCCGAGGTAAGAAGAACTGACGCCTTCATCAAACGGATCAGCTGTAAGCATTCCGTAAACGTCACCTGATAATGCCGTTTAAACAAACGGCTGATATAATAAGGCGGCTGCATGGATAGGGTTGAAAACTCTTCCAGAGTTGCAGAAGGATAATTGTTCTCCAGATATTGATATGCAGTCATTGCAACTTTTTCCTCATATTGAGCCATGTCATGCAATTCTGCCTTATCTGCATTATGAAACAATTCCATGATCAGTATTCCCATAGTCGCCTGATTAATTTCCTGTCTGCCTTTTTTATCTTTCATCATCGACCAGATCATATTTTCTAACAGGTTCTTAGCAGGCAGCATATCCTGCAAGTGAAAGTGAAGATAGTCCGCCACAAGATGCTTTCCCGACGGATTCCTGGTAAAAAAATGGCGCAGTGCACTTCCAGCCTCTGTCATCATCTCCGGATAGAAAAAAAATTCTGGCAGTAAAAAGAAATGAACCGCAATACCATCCTCGCCCGCGGGCTCAATGGCATGGCTTGTTCCCTGTCTTAATAGTAAAAGATCATTGGTATCCAACCGCAGGATACTGGCCCCGTTAATCTTATGGACCGTAGATCCGCTATACATATAAACCAGTTCCACATAGTTGTGGCTATGATCCGGAATGGAAACATCAGGCGGCTGACAATGCATATCCATCAATTCTCCCTGACCTATTACCAAATCCTTATCAACCACATTGCTTCCCGGTTCCTTTTCATGATGGCATAAAATCGAAGATGTCTCTTTCCATATACCATTCTTCGCTTCCGATGCCTCCTTTAAGTATTTCAAAAGTTCCTCTTTCACGCTTCCCCTCCCAGTTACAAAATGGCAGGTTCCCCATGCCATTTTCCAANNTTGCGAGGTAATCCATATGAAAAAATACCCTATTCGTTTAAGAGGTATCGATGAAGCAACTGCATTTATTAAGGCAACTACCAAGTACGAATACGATATGGATTTGTGCAAAGGAGAAGTTATTATTGACGCAAAATCTATTCTCGGTGTTCTGTCCATTTGTTCCGATGATGATCTGGAACTTATCATCTATAATAATGATCACAAAGATATTCTGGAATCTTTGTCTGATTTTCTGATTAATAAAAAAACAGCTTGACCAATACATATAAACCATAGGATGCCCGGTAAACCAAAACATTTACCGGGCATCTTTTTTAGTTATTCATTAATGAAACTTAAATTCATTTACCAGATCCTTTAACAGCTCTGCCTGGTCGGAAAGCTCCTCGCTTGCAGCGGCCCCTTCCTCCGCAGTGGCCGAATTGGTCTGAACCACGCCTGATATCTGATCAATTCCCACAGA
>DJBG01000139.1 GCA_002429965.1 Hungatella sp. UBA5982 | reverse complement strand
TTATACTATTTCCACTGGAATTGTGAGCGCAGACTTAAACGGTGATAATATCACGGCAGTGCCTCTCCGCATCAACGATTCGATTGAGGTTGGCTGGATCTCCCACAAAGATATTCATCTGTCACGGCAGGCGGCAATGTACCTTGAGGAATTGAAAGCGGTTGTGGCCGAATACGGCGTTGATATTAAAAATGAGTTATAGTCTAAAGCTATAACTTGGCATATTTTTTTGATGTTACCAATAAGTCCACCTGGGATGGTACAATCAATTTACTAAATTGATGTACCTGATAAAGGAGGCTTTCCCAATGAGCAAAAAATTCCAGACAGTAGGCAGCCTGCTGCGCCCGGCAGCTTTGCTGAAATACAAGAACCAAATTGAAAAGCGGGATGANNTACCTATCCATTCTACAAAGATTTTGAAGGCTATGAACAGTGTGAAGCAGAATCAACGAAAGATGTCGTCGAAAAACAAATCGGACATGGATTAACAGTCATTACCGATGGCGAGTATTCCAAGTCCATGTGGCATATGGACTTTGTTTGGGGATTTCACGGCGTTAGCCGTTACATTGCTGAACACGGCTACTTTTTCCGTGACAAAGATGATGCAAAGAAATACGAGACCCGCCGGGATATCGGTCTTAAGATCACGGAACCGCTTAGGGGCAGGAATCACCATTTCATCAAAGTTTTTGAGAAGCTTCAGTCCATTGCCGGGGATAGAGAAACAAAGCTTTGCATCCCATCGCCGTCCCATATCTTAGGAGAACTGTTATGGTCAGATAACATCGGCGGAAATAATTCTGTTTACAGTAACCCGCAGGAGCTGAAGGCGGGGCTGACTAAAGCGTACATAGAATTCGTAGAGGAATACGCTGCTGCCGGCGGAAAAATCCTGCAGTTTGATGACTGCCTTTGGGAGCTTTTTGCAGACGATAATCCCAATTCCCCATATACGGGTGAACACATCAACCAGGAGGAAGTCAAGGCACTTGCCGTTACATTTATCGAAATCAATAATGCAGTGATTGATTTCGGCCACAGCCTGGGGCTTGCTATGTGGGCCCACAACTGCCGCGGTAACTATGATTCACGGAATATGGTCGGCGGCTCCTATGTTAAGATTGCCAACTTGTTTTTAAAACAGTTAAATTATGACCGCTTTTTCCTGGAATGGGATGATGACCGGGCGGGATCCCTTGAAGCGCTAAGAGTTTTTCAGGATAAGCCAGATACAGAGATTGTACTGGGCTTAATGTCATCAAAAACCAATACGCTGGATGACGAAGCCCGTGTGATCCGGTTGCTTAACGAGGCATCTGAAATCATCCCGAAAGACCGCCTGCTCCTCTCTCATCAGTGCGGATTTGCTTCCTGTGATGGCGGCAACGAGCTGACGGAAGAAGAACAGTGGGCAAAAATTGATCAGGGGCAGAGAATCGCTCTGTCATACTGGGGAGAATGAGTTTGAATACTTCTGTGATAGGCCGACAAATCGGCGGGAACCGGAGAATTCTTGGCTGACCAGACTTTTCTTTACTTATAATCCAGCTTAATAGGAATGACAAGTACCGGCAGGAAAACCTGCCGGTACTCATTCTGAATCTCTGTAACACATCCATTTTAGTCTTTATCCTCAACGACAGCAATTCCATCCACTTCAAGCAAGCAGCCTGGACGCCCAACACCTGAAACAAATAAGACCGTGACTAACGGCGGATTATTTAATAAACCAGCCACTTCCTGAAACGCTTTGAAGCCAACTTGCGGGTCGCATCCATTTTGTAAATAAATGTTGAGTTTAACCAGATCTGCAAAGCCTGCATTTTCAGAAGCCAAAATAGTAGCGATATTATGAAGCACTTGCTTTGTCTGTAATTCCAAATCACCGGCTCCAACCAGCTCACCTTTGGAATTAGTCGCATTTTGTCCGCCTATATAAATTGTTTTTGCCTTACCACTTACAGTAATCGCCTGGCTAAATGCTTTTGATACGAATAAACCCTCCGGATTCTTATGCTCCACTTTAAATCCACCCATAATTTCTACTCCTTTCAATAGACCAGATCTTATCCTTCCATAGAAACATTCTTTATTGAATCCATCAACTCAAAAAAATATTCAGTTTTATGTGTCCTGTAAAGATTATACCAGGCATCTAATGTTTTTGCAGAAAATACATCCAAAGCTTTCAGGACATGGAGGGAAAATTCCAGCGGAGCTATTCCGGAAGCAGTTATCAAGTTCCCGTCAGTTACGGCATTCTCCTGCTTATAGTACTGTTCTCCCCCATAGCCTGGGCAGATCATTTTAAGATATTCCAAGTCATTGCTTGTATGCCAGGCTGAATCCAGCAATCCTTTCCGGGCAAGACCCATTGTAGATCCGCAAATAGCAGCCACAATAATACCTTCCTTCAAGCACTGCTCTGCCATAGACAAAATAGGGTCATGAACCTTCTCTGTCCATGTATCTCCGCCAGGTAAAATCAAGGCGTCTGCGTTTTCCATGGTACACTCATCAAGTTCTATATCCGGTAATATTTTTAAGCCTCCCATTGTAATAACAGGAGTCTTTTTAATTCCTACCGTAACGATCTTAGATGGGGCTAAACCTTTCTTATAATATCTTCCGGAGTTCAGTTCCGCAGTTAAATAACCTATTTCCCAATCAGCCATTGTATCAAAAACATAAAGATATACAACGTTTTTATTCATATACATATCCTCCATTTTTTTAGTTTCTAAGCGCGGATCAAACAGCCAGCCGCGAGAAAAAACGATGTTAGCTTTATAATAAAACAACTTCACTGACAACTACTGTCAGTGAAGTTATTAAAATTGATTTTCTATTAATTCCTTATCTATTATAAGGAAGCGGTTTAGCTTCTCTTCTACATTGAATATTACATTTATAAGATCCAATGTACTGTCATAATACATAGTTTTGAAATACAGACATCTTATGAAGTTCTTGGAGTTGACTCTTGCAATATACTGTATCCGGTCACTCTGCCATCCAATACATTCGCTTAGCTCTTCAAGCCATATAACGACCTCTTGGTTTGATAAAAGGTTTTCTTTCATAATTCTAAAAACAACACGACAGATACGCTCGTCTTCTTCAGTATGAAGAATATATCTTCCATTATGCAAAATTTTCTTAAAGGCATTTAAAATTTCCTTAATCATATCCTCGTTGCATTCATGGCATTGTACCAACTCATCCATTACATCGGCGCCGTGCGCTGCTGCATGTGCCCATTCTGATTTCTGAATATATCCCCTGAGATCCTTTTCCGAAGTATAGTATTCTATCAGTTTGTTCTTGATATCGGTAAACTCATCAACACTTAACAATGCTTTTTTTCTATGTCTAATTAAAACCAGAACTATGGCCAGCGCTGAAAAAGTCCTTGTAAAAACACTGTCATTCCCGTCGCTGCCTATTTGATAAAATAAATGTTCATTATCCATAAGAACGGAAAGAATATATTTAAGCTGCTCTTCATCGAAAAATTCCTTCACTTCTATCCACTCACTGAAGGTGTTATATATTAAATCATCACGAAACTCGGAATCAATATCACCAATATGGTCAAGCATCTGTAAAACATAATCCCACGGATTCTGTTCTTCTGTTACCCTGTATTGATTTTCCTGGATTTTTCTTAATTCTAATATAAGTTGTTCTCTCTTATTGTTCAAAATCTCTACTCCTCTAATGTGTTTTAATAAATTACGATAAATGCTCTGAATCAATGATAAACCTGTGAACTTTCTATCTATTAAGTGTTCCGGAATTGCAACAGGAAGGCCAAAAAGAATCCTGCCTGACTGATATCCTCTTGACGGAGAAGCATATGTATGAACAAATAAAATGATGATATTCATTATCCATAACATCATGATTTGACTACTTCTATCCGATTTCGTCCATTCCTTTTTGCCGCATACAAAGCATCATCGCTTATTTTATACAGTGTATATATGGAAGTGTTTTCATCTGGAATAACAGTGACGATTCCTATACTTATCGTGTATTTTATAATTTGATCTCTGCCAACGTTAACAGAAGCATTCTCCGCAATCTTTCTTAATCTTTCTGCAACTTCTAAAGCCCCCTTTTCATTCGTTCCCGGAAGGAGTACCGTAAATTCTTCTCCGCCAATTCTGCCAAACAGATCATAATCCCGTAATTGACTTTTTATTTTCACTGCAAAATCTTTTAGTACCATATCTCCTGCAAAATGGCCATGAACATCATTAATATTTTTAAAATTGTCCAGATCAATAAGAAAGAATGAGATAGGCTCCTTTTTTCTTGTAAATAATGAAATGTTCTCTTTTGCCCGTAATAAGAATGCTCTTCGGTTGAATATATCAGTCAGTTCATCATATGTAGCAACCTTAGTTAATTCTAAATCCGATTTTTCCTTTGCCATAAGGATAAAACCAATATTCCCGATTAACATAATCAGATATAAGCAAATAAAAAACAAAACATTGTAAATGTTATTCGACATCAAAGACATGGATTCTCTTAAACTTATTCCCATAAAGGCTCTTAAAATAAGCAAAATAAATTCTGCCAAATAAATAAAAGCAACCGTCTTTTGTAAAACCGAAGAATTTTTATCCGTTAATAATACATAGATCGGGAAGCACCAAAGTATAATCATACTGATGGACATAATTGAAACCCGCACACCCTCCACATTATGCAGCAATATGGCTAGATGGATCATCACAATAGAAATGGCGGCAGCAATAAAATATGCCCGTTTTATCAATTTGTTACAGCGTTTTTTTATAATTAAGAACGCAATAATCTGCATAGTCTGAGCAATAATTAAAAAGGAATTACCAAGCGATATTGAAATAAATATATTGATGATGTCCCGTAACCCAAGAAGAACCCATGCAAAAGTATCGAATAGTCTTGCAAATAAAAATATATATAAAGAAGAATCCTTTTTATGTTGGATCATGTAGGCGATACCTAATATTCCAGAAAAAAGATGACCTATAACAATTGCGAATATAAGAGTTTTTATGCTGAAGTCTAAACTCATTTTATTGCTCCCCACCTTCATGTTGAAGTTCCAAGCTGAAATTATAAACAATTAACATTTTTAACAAGCTGGACTTGAAGCCTTTGCTCTTAACAATTTCATACTTCGGATAATTCCAAGTATATTTGTCCTCTGAACGATTACCATTATAATCCATAATTACATTAACTAAAAGTTAAAATAGGTTTCTATGAAAATGTTTTACGCCTTCTTATAAGTGTTACAACTTCCACATGTCATGAGATCCTGCCTGAATTACTCTCCCCCTTCATATACCTTCATCATTAAATATTCATCAATTCCTTTACGATAAAGGCTTGGAATTGTCCCCAGGTGCTTATACCCTGATTCCTCATAAAATATCTTTGCTCTTGGATTATAATCCCCAACCAATAAGAATATTTTATCTCTGGTTTTAAAAAGCATATCTTCTATAAACTCCAGTAATTTTTTTCCTATCCCTTTTCCCCTGTATTCCTCTTTCACAGCAATGAGATGCAGGTAATGATATGCATGAAAGGCACCTTCCGGGATAAAATATGCAAAACCGGCGCATTCACCGGTGCACAGAACAACATACAAAGTTCCTCTGTTTATTCCTTCCATCACTGCATTCTTTCTGCTCTCTTCCGATTGAAAATAAGCCGAACACATTGTCGAATTTTCCATTGCTTTTATACAACTATCTAAATATTCTACAGTTCCTTTTTTAAATTGTATGTCCACACTCTGCCCCTCCCCTGATATCTGAAACTATTTCATCGTTCTTATTGAAATCAAGAATTATCGAATGTTCCTTGTTACGTCGTACGGTTGGCAGTACCCCAATCACACATGGTATCAAGAATTGGAATCAGGGATTTGCCGCGTTCGGTTAAGCTGTATTCAACCTTAGGCGGAATTTGTGGATATTCCTCCCGATGGACAAGCCCGTCAGCTTCCAATTCTTTCAGCATTGTACTCAAAGTCTTATATGATATTGTTTTGATGTACTTTCTCATTTCATTATATCTTACTACTCCAAACTCCATCAAACAATATAATATTACCATTTTATATTTTCCATTGATCAGAGATAAGGTATAACTAAAACCTGTATTCTCCAAATCTTCAGCTTTTGAAATATACGAAAAACTCATTTTACACTCTCCTTTTCGTAAGTACTATACCTTAATACCAGTATTGAACATTATTGTGCGTACTTGAATTATAGCTAGTTTACAATATAATTAAAGCAGACATACCGGTTGGTGTCAACATGCTCTTGCAATAAACACCGCCCGGCTTTGTCATCAATCATTGCAGAAAGGTGGATAATATGAAAAAAAACAAAAAAATCGTTATAATTACCGGCAGTCCGCGAAAAAGCGGCAACAGCTTCGCTATGGCGGAGGCATTCACCAAGGAGGCCGAAAAGAAAGGGCACAGTATCACGCGCTTTGATGCAGCCGATATGACTATTAAGGGATGTACCGCTTGCGATACCTGTTATAATACAGGCAAGGCTTGTAGTTTTGATGATGATTTTAATAAAATAGCTCCTGCACTTGAAGAAGCTGACGCAATTGTTTTTGCCACACCTCTGTATTGGTATTCATATCCGGCTAAATTGAAAGCCGTAATTGATAAGTTTTACGCGTTTATAGCTGGCAAGAGAGGTGTTGGAAATAAGGAATGTGCACTCATTGTCTGTTGCGAAGATAAAGACATGCCAATGTTTGACGGAATCCACTTTTCTTACAAGCAGACCATTGACTTACTTCAATGGAAATCAGTTGGCGAGGTTTTTGTGCCATCGGTTGCTGCACCTGGGGATATTTACAAGACAAATGGGATTGAACAAGCCATAGCATTAGCAGATAAGTTCTAAGATAAAAAAATGGCCGTTAACAGAAATGAAACGTGTAATTTGGCGGCTGCAAAGCGTTGCGCCTGATAATGGTTTGACAAAGCGGCTTTGAGATCACAGTCAAAGCCGCTGTCGGCAGAAGGTAATTCTTTATGCTTCTAAAATCCCTTTCCAGTCGATATCTGCTGCAAGTCCGGGCGCTGAATGATCTGCACGCAGCTGTGCATACTCTGACCCGACTCCCAGGGTTTTCATATGTACTGCCTTACCGGCAGCTATACCAGCCATTGAATCCTCTACTACAAGGCAGTCTTCATTCTTTAAACCCAGTTTATTTGCAGCAATTTCAAATACTTCAGGATCCGGTTTAGACCTTGTAATATCAAGTCCACAGCTTACCTTGTCAATGTAAGGAAGAAGTCCTGTTTTTTCAAGAATAAGTGGTGCATTCCTGCTCACTGAACCTACACCTATTAATATTCCTTTGCTTTTTAACATTTTTAAACACTCTATAGCCCCGGGAAGGATGGCCTGCTCATCCAACTTCTTTAAGAGTTCTTTATAATAATTATTTTTTCTCTCAGCAAACTCCTCTTTTTCTCCCTGGGTATATATTATACTTCCCTTTCCCAGTACCACTTCGAGAGATTCCATTCTGCTGATACCTTTTTGCTTCTTGTTATCTTCCTTTGTGAATTTATCAATACCAAGTTCTTCTGCCAGCATCTTCCATGCTTTAAAATGCAATTCGTCCGTGGATACCAATACTCCGTCTAAATCAAAAATCACTCCGAGAATCATAATTATCTCTCCTTATATTCAGCCTGATAAGTAAATTTATTTGAAGCAGCAACCTATAATACGGATACTTCTTCTTGTAATAGGAAAACCTTTTTAAATTATAATGCCTGCGCTTTGGGTCACTCATTTAATCTGTACATTCTCTTTCAATTATGCTAAACTATTACTAATTTGGTTTAACATTAAACTTGCTAAGGAAAGGAACATAAAAATGGCCACAATAAAAGATATTGCACAGGCTGTAGGGGTAAGCTGCACCACCGTCTCCAATGTAATTCATGGAAGGGCCGGACGTGTATCAACAGAGACCATTACCCGTATTAATGAAGCCATCGATCAATTGGGTTATGTTCCGAATATGTCCGCCCGCGCTCTGGTGTCAAGCTCCTCTAAAGTTATCGGGATGATCAGTCACCTTACTTCAAATAAAAAAGAAAGTATTGTAGAAGATCCCTTTCATTCTGCATTCATAGGTTCCATTGAAAAAACCTTAAGGGAAAACGGTTATTATTTAATGCTCCGTACCGTAGAGACCACTTCGGATTTAATGAATTTCCTTCATAACTGGAATGTTGACGGTCTTTTTTGTACCGGTGTATTCCAGGATGAATTTTTTGAAGCACTTACTAATCTAAAAATACCTGTGGTATTAATTGATAGCTATGTAGCTCATCCGAATATCTGCAATGTGGGCCTGCAGGACTATGACGGCGGATATACCGCCACTAAATATCTCATAGACAAAGGTCATAAAGATATCGCTTTTGCCTCTCCTACCATCAGAAAAAAGGGCGTTGTTTACGAACGCTTTCAGGGTTATAAAAACGCTCTGGCGGATGCAGCCATTCCTTTTCGTAAAAATCTGGTATTCGAACAGGAACTTGATACAGCAACAACCATAACCCTTGGCACACAATTGGCTGCCAGAAATGATATAACAGCCATATTTGCTACAGCGGATATTTTGGCCGCGGGAATCATGGCAGGTCTTAAACAAGCCGGTAAAAGAGTCCCTGAAGATTTTTCCGTCATGGGCTTTGATGATATTAACCTATGTCAGCTTACATCACCAAGACTTACCACAATACATCAGGATGCTCCTTTAAAGGGCAAACTGGCTGTTTACTTCCTTATGGATAAACTTGACAGCAAACCGATTCCAAACAATGAGATCATTCTTCCTATTCATCTTGTTGAAAGAGAAAGTGTGATATCACTCTAATATTAGTAAGAAGGGAATGTTAATACGCATTCCCTCTCCTCATTTTTATCTGATTTTTTCTACCTGTGCCTCATCCTTAGTTACAGTAATCTGATACAAATCTCCCAGATAATAAACCTTAAAGCTTAATCTGATCCAGGCGGAAGGAAGCCGGGGGGCTGCTTTAAGCTCTCCATCCTCTATCCGCAGACCGGCAAACCCTTCCGCCGCAGTCATATAAGCTCCGCCGCTGGCTGCTGGATGGGTGCCGCCAATATAGATAAGTCCGGCCCATTGCTTCCCGCCGTCTTCAAGATCTGCTCTGGCTGACTTGATAAAGAAAGGATAGGCCTTATCTGCCATACCGCATTTGCAGGCAAGCATGGAATACATGCAGGCACTTAAGGAAGAACCGTGTTCCGTCCTGGGCTCATAATAAGTCCAGTTTTTATAAAGTGTATCAGCATCATACTCTTCGGAGAATAGATTGATCATGGTTACAACATCCGCCTGCTTTATAATCTTAGTATGGGATGCCACACCATAAGCTCCTCCCCAGTATTCTTTTTCGTGAAGAAGTCTTTCCTTTACCTGGGTGATTGAAACTTCTTCCAGTTGTTTATAGCCCTCAAACTGTTCAATAATACCGGTTCTTTCATCGGGTAAAGGGATGTAAAGATGTTCTGCTGCATCCTGCAGTCTCTCAAGCAGCTCTTTCTTCTGTGATGAATTTTTATTTACTTCTTTCAGCTCTTCTTTCAAAATCTCGACTGCTGCATCAAAGGTATACTTAGCCATTCGATTCGTATAGGCATTATTGTTTACTCTCTCATGGTACTCATCCGGACCGATTACATCCCAAAGCTCATAACGCTCATCTTTGATTCTCTTGATTAAAAGGCTGTAGTAGAATTTCGCACATTCCAATATAACTTCCGCTCCGCCCTCTGACAGCAAATCTCTTTTCCCGGTAAAAAAGGTATAACGCATAATACCGTAAACCACTGCTGCCGATATATGGATCTGCTTATCCTTAAAATAAGTTCTCATCGGACGGCCGGTAAATACATCTGTTACATTGTAATCAGAGCAGGCATCATATCCGCCCTCCTGACTCTCCCACGGGTAAAAAGCACCGTCAAACCCATAGCTCTCAGCCTTCTTTTGGGCACCAGGCAGCGTATCAATACGGTATTTTAACAGGGTTTTAGCTACTTGAGGCTCTGTAAAGAGGAAAAAATCCAGCATAAACATCTCGGTATCCCAAAATACCGCTCCCTTATAGGTCTGGCCTGATAGGCCTCTGGCTGCGATGGACAGGCTTTCAGAGTGTCTTGGCGCAATGCTGTGAAGATGGTAAAGAGAATAGTTAAGAGCTTCCATTGCCTCATCGTCTCCTTCAATTAATACTTCTGAGACTTTCCATTTCTCTTCCCAGCTGTTTTTATGCTCTGACAGCAGCTTTTCATATCCTGCTTTCTTTGCCATCAGTGCAAGCTTTTCTGCATCTGCCTTATAGTTCTCACCGTCTTTACTGGAATAAACAGCTATATATTTATAAAAACTGTACTGCCCACCAGCTTTTAAAGGCATGGTGATACGACGAATTACTTTTCTGTCACCACTGCTGACCATCTGATCTGTTTTCTTAAGAAGCTCAATGGCCTCAAACACGGCCACATGATCCTGCTTCTCATGCGTAGTACCGAATGCATACAGGCATTCATTCGAAGATCCGGTATCTACGCTGTCATAATGAGGACCGTTAATATCCCAGACATCAGCATCAATACCTGTTATAACCTCTGCCTCTCCGTCAAAGGAAGGAGTAAGTGTTACCTTTAAGGCTATCAGGTGTTTTTCTTCTATACTTGCAAATCTTTCCGTCTGTAACGATATGCTTCCTTTTTTAGTCTGAAATACAGTCTCACGGCCGAATAGTCCGTGTCTGTAGCTCAGGGTCATCTTATGGGACATCCACTCCTTTTTTAGCAGGCTATATTCTTCCCCTTCTATCAGAAGTCTGGTATATAGGCCATTGGGAGCATTTAGCGGTTCTCTCCAGCCATTTCCTGCCAGATCATAAATGCCTGCCAGATTCACTGCAGGAAACTGTTCTTTTGTGTACTCCTCCAGTGTTCCCCTGATTCCCATATAACCATTGCCGATTAGAAATTTATTTCCCAGATTCGTTGCTTTCTTCGAGTCATATCCATTCTCTTCGATCTTCCAGCTAATCATGTATCATTCCTCTCAATCTGCCGCTTNNCAGCATAAAATCTAACGGAATGAGCCGCCATAGGGCGGCTCATTACCTAACGGATTACAGGAACTACCACTTCTTCCTGACCTATGGTATATTCTTTTTCATAAATCAGAATCTTAATTCCGCTGCCCTTCTTAGAGGATATTCTCATATGGTCCTTGTCAATTGCTACGAATAAGATATCTCCTTTCAAATGGACCCGAAAGGAGTATCCTTCCCACTGCACCGGCAGAGAAGGCGCAAAGGTTAGTTCTTTCCCGTCAGATCTCATTCCTCCGAATCCGTATACAATATTCATCCAAGCCGCTGCAATGGAAGTGGTATGCAGTCCTTCCCCGGTATTTCTGTTATAGTTATCAAGATCCATTCTGGTTGCAAAACCAAAGAATTTATATGCTTCCTCCTCTTTTTTAAGCTGAGAGGCCAAAATGGAGTGAACCGATGGGGAAAGTGAGCTTTCGTGGATACATCTGGGTTCATAGTAGTTATAATTACTTTCCAACTGTTCCCTGGTAAAATCTTTGTTGTAAAGGAGCATCATCATTAAGACATCAGGCTGCTTTAACATGTTATTGCGGTATATTCTGTCATAAGTCCAATGGTGGTAAAGAGGAAATTCTTCCATAGGTATTTTATCGATGTCAATATGAGGAAGATTAAAATATCCCTCATGCTGTTCAAAAATTCCTGTTTCTTCCTGATAAGGAATGTACATATTTTCTGCTATCTTTCGAAAATTCTCAATTTCTTTTTCTGTCAGGCCTCTGTCCTTCGTGACAGCGCCATAGATTTCAGGTGCCGTTTCAGAGCATCTTTTTAATACATCCAAAGTGTATTCCAGGGTTTTCTTCCCCATATAATTGGTATAGCAGTTATTATTTACCATCATCTGGAACTCATCAGGCCCCATAACTCCATAGAATCCGTAGCGGGTACCGTCACCGCTCCAATCCCCTCTGGAAGCCAGCATTCGGCTGACCTCAATCAGAATCGGAAGACCTTTTTCAAAAATAAACCCGTTGTCGCCTGTAATATTCTCATAATGCCAGTAACCGTAAGCGACTGCCGTGGATGCCTGCAGCTGCAGGCTTGCATGCTGCCAGAGTGAACAGCATTCTCTTCCTGTTATTGTAGCGATTGGATAGAAGGCCCCTTCACAGTCAAGTGCTTTCGCCCTGTCCATGGCTTCTGATAGTGTCAGATAACGGAACTCCAGCAAATGCTTCGCTGCCTGGGGATTGTTAAAGATATAAAATGGCAGACAGTATGCTTCCGTATCCCAGAATGTGTTGCCGCTGTAAGCTTCACCTGTTAATCCTTTCGCACCAATGATCGTTCCTTTATCCGCACCGTGATAAGTCTGATGCAGCTGGAATATACAGTATCTGATCCCCTGCTGATTCAGCTCATCTCCTTTTATCTCTATATCGGATTCCTGCCATGCCGCATCCCACCATGCAAGAGTATCCTCTTTTAATTTCCTATAAGTCAATGCACCTAAAACGGCTGCATTATCTTCACATTTCTTTTTAAAAGCTTTCTTATCAGCCTCCGCCGTACCCTTTCTGCTGATATTTCTGATAATCTTGATGAATTCCAATTCTTTTCCTTCTTCAATAGAAAGTGTGAATTTTCTGATGTATTGTTTCTCTTCCCGGTCATCTTCCTTATTTGCATAATCACAGAGGAACTTGCAGCTTACCAAAAGAGACTGATCTGTATCAATGGTATTTCCAAGCATACTGATTGTATTTTCATCTGCCGACTTAGACACTACATTCCACATATTGCGTCCTGTCAGTTGATGAATTCCGGAAAAATCAATGCCGGAATGAAGCGTTATTTCTCCTGAAAAGTTAAGAGGAGTTATGATTATTTTCTGCGCTGCGGTCTCTGCCTCTTTCATAGACAGAAAGCGTGTAAATTCAAGCCTTATTTCCTTGCCGCTTGTTAATACCCATAGATAGGATCNNCTAATTCCCTGTAGAAGTCTTTAAATTGTACCGTGTTTAAATCTAATAATTCTCCGTCTGCTTCTATCCGGGTATATAACCAGTCTGCGGAATTTACGATAAACTCTGTTTTATCTGCAATTCCTTTATAACTTGGTTTTTCAAGCTGCGTCCTTTCATAAATGCCGTTAAAATAATTTCCGATTAGGCTGTTGCCGGAATATCCTTCCTCAAAACTGCCTCTGGTACCCATGTATTCATTACCCAGTGAAAAAACAGATTCAGAAACTAATGCATAATCCTTGTTAAATCCCTCTTCGGTAATTTTCCACGGGTGTACTTTATAATAAATATCTGCTGATTTTGCCATATTCTACCCCTTTAATGCTCCTGCTGCTGCACCTTCTGTTATTTGTTTCTGGAATAATGTAAATAATACGATAGGAGGTATTATTGAGAATGCTACTGCTCTTAATATTTCTACGTCCGTTGCATTGGATGTGCGGAACATAAACAGTCTTACCATCACCGTTTCCTTACCGGAACCATTAAGTACCAGGTAAGGAAGAAGGAAATCAGACCAGGCAGCATTGATTGCAAAGATAACCACCACTACGACAATGGACTTTGACAGGGGAAGTACGATTCTGGCAAATGTCTTTAAATAACTGCATCCGTCTAACTTGGCTGCTTCAATTAATTCCTGGGGCAGACTTTCAAAGAACTGTTTAAATAATATTACATAAAATGCATTTGCTCCAAATGACAGCCAAAGCGGTAAAAAGGATTGATTCAATCCGATTCTGTTAATGTTGACAAATAAAGCTACAACACTGGTTGTGGTGGGAATCAAAAGACTCCACATAACCAGTCCGAAAACGATTTTATGTCCCTTGGGTTTTATAATGCCAAGTACATACGCGATAAGACCATTAAAAAGAACAGCACAAACAACGCTGCCCAACACTGAAGTAAACGAATTAATATAAAACTTACCGAACTTTAAATCATTCCATGTCTTTATATATGTACTAAAATCAAAATTGGAAGGCAGGAGTGTTGCGCTTCTTCTAAACTCCTTAATATCCTTAAAACTCGCTAAGAATACCCATAAAAGGGGAAACAAAGAAGAAATAACAATGCCAATACATAACAAATAAATAATGATAAGCAATGTTCTGGTGCGTTTGGAATGAAGGTCATAAAAACGGACGACTCCGTCTTCTTTTTTTCTGTAACTGTCAAAAAACATTCAAATCCCCCCTAATCTTCTTTTGATGCGGTTAACTTAAAATACAGGCCGCTCAGAACAATTAATACAATACTCATCATAACGGATAATGCAGCCGCCATAGGATAATTAAAATCCCTGAAGGCGTAATTGTATACCAATTGCATAATAGAAATACTTGCATTATTAGGTCCGCCATTTGTCATAACCAGCGGTTCATAAATAATCTGGAATACTGCAATAATTTGAAGAATCAGCAATGTCTTACCAAGAGCAAAAATATTTGGAATGGTTATATAACGCATTCTATTTATAATTCCTGCACCATCTATGGTAGCNNAAAAGAATGTTTAAAACACCGGTATTGCCGGGACGGAAAAAGAATCCCCACATCAAAACCATAGCAATCCCCGGCATGACATTGGGGAAATATACACCAACGCGGAAAAAGCTCTTTAAAAATGTTGTTTCTGTTATCAGAATTGCCAGTACGATAGGTACAAAAAATCCAATAATCAAGGACCATAAAATATAGACAAAGGTGTTGGAAAAAGCCGCAAGAAAGTCCGGATGCTTCAGAACGTTTGCATAATTCTGAAAGCCCACAAACTCCTGGAGGCGAATTCCTTTCGCTGTGTAAAGAGAGAGCCGGATACTTTCAATCAATGGCTCCCACACAAAAAATGCAAATAACAGGATTGTAGGCAGCATGATAAACCATCCTGTCAGATCTCTTCTTTTAATCCCCGTCCGCTGTGTCTTTTTTGCCAAATCATGTTTCATTTCAGCCACGTTATCTGCCCTCCTTAAGTTTTTTAATATCTCATAAGAGCTGATGGGCATCTCGCAAAAGATCCCCATCAGCCTTATTGCTTTATTTATTTGTTGACTTTCTGGTCTAACATCTTTTGATAGTTATCGTTTGCTGTTTTCATAAGAGCTGGAATATCTGCATTCTTATCTGTGATAACTGCCTGAAGAACTTTTGTAAGCTCCGCATATAAATCCTGTGCGGAACCGGGTTCTTCTGCTCTTAAGTTGCCGTTTGTTTTGATAATATTAAAGTAATCATTAAAAAGCTTCATATCAACGTTACTGTATTCTTCGGTTACCGCATTTTCAGCGTCCAGAACCTTCTGATCCACCCAGCAAGGGAAACGGGGAATTACGGGCACATGGTTATTAATCTTGTTCTGGTCATCCGCCTTCATGCCAGCGATTGCTACCTCTGTTGCAACGGGTGCTTTCCCCATTATTTCAAGGTAATCAAGAGCTGCTTTAATCTGATCAGGTGTTGCATCTTTTGAGAACATATAAGGTGTACCACCGGATAAGGAGTACTGTCCTTTCGGTCCCGCTGGTATAGGAACAATAGATAACTTATCAACAGGAAGACCGTTAACCTGTGTAGGCTGGTTTACCGCGTCATTTGCTGCGATATACATCGCTGCTGTTCCTGTTCCCAAAGCACCGAAACCTGTTCCCCAGTCTTCATTCGTAGGATCAGCGGTAAGCACGTCATAATCCCATTTTAAAGATTTTACATATTCCATAGCTGCAATCGCCTCAGGGCTATTTACATTAGCAACATATTTTCCGTCCTTTTCAAGAGTGAACGTTGCACCAAATCCCCAGGCTATGTTGCTGAAGTGCCAGCCGCCTGCACCATCTTTTGCTAATAGGCAAAAACCTGCCTGACCAGTCTTATCTTTGATCGTCTTTGCTGTTTTAGCAAGTTCATCCCAGGTCTTAGGATACAGAGGATATCCATTTGCATCAACTAAACCGGCTTCTTCAAAAAGTTCAACATTAAGCATCAGACCAAGTGCGTATCCATCGCGGGGAAGTCCATAGATCCTGCCGTCTTTGGAAAGCATATCACGGATAGAGGGATTCATTGCGGTATCCCAGCCCCTTGCCTTTAATTCATCTGTAATATCAGCCACAAAACCGCCATTAATTAACTTCTGCGGCTCTGTAAACCATGTATCAAAAATAGTCGGTAAATTACCTGACTCTGCTAAAGATACGAAAGTATCCGTTGCGTATTTGTAATATGCAGGAATTATTTCTACGTTAGGGTGAGTCTCATTGAAGGTTTTTACATATCCTTCATGAAGCTTAACATCATCTGTCAATGTATCTTCAGGCCAGATACCAAGCTTAATCTGGAATTTCTCAGCAGATGCCCCCGTAGTTGTTCCCTCTGCTGACGATCCTTCTGCAAGTGTCTCTTCTTTTTTGCATCCGACTAACGTTGTTGCAGCTAGCAGCAGACACAAGAGCAAACTGAAAAGTCTTTTGGTTTTTTTCATAAATCTTCCCCTTCCTTTAATAGGCTTTTATATAGTTTTACGTTAAACTTTGTCCATATCATGTTATGTATTGTTGATTTAACGTTAAACCTATTATAGCAGTAGTGAATTTTGTTGTCAATAAGTTTTGATTATAATTTATTATTGTATATATTGCACGAAACGACATAATCCTATCGACTAATCTCTTATCTCCCATACCACTGATAGGAGGACATTCTGTTAGTCTTTCCTTAATTTCCGTAATAATAATCTGTTGAATTTCAATCGAATCCATTACATTGCCTTCCTCCTCTTCCGAAAACTATGTTAAGTATTTTAATAAAGAGCAACCTGCTATATGTGAAACTAACAAATATTAAGACGCCATTTCACTCCTGATATCCATTGCATCCTTTAATAACCGGTTAGCCGCGTACTTTGCTTGGAAGCAGCTTTCCAAACTGATAAATTAGTATCTTCATTCTAATTTGGGATCCATGCAAGCACACTGCGCTTGTCCATGCAAAACAAAGAACAGCTATTATATCCCTTTTTAAATTACTATAAAAGAATATTTTTAGTTGACAAATACAAAACAAGTAGTATAATGACTCTTAATTGAATAATATCTTCAGGGCAGGGTGAAATTCCCGACCGGCGGTAAAGTCCGCGAGCGCAAATTGCGCAGAATTGGTTTGATTCCAATACCGACAGTATAGTCTGGATGAAAGAAGATGTGTTAAATAGTGATAATACACCTGTCTATTTTTAACACCTGAAAGGCATACTTTCAGGTGTTACTTATTTTCAGGAGGACTTAACTATGAATATGACAAAGAACACAAGCAAACTCACTCTCATGGCCATGCTTTGCGCACTGGCCTTTGTTGCCGTTGTGGCGATCCGGATTCCTCTGATCCCCATGCTGCCTTTCCTGGAGTATGAGCCCAAGGATATTATCATCCTTACCGGCGGCTTCCTATTTGGGCCAATGTCAGCGGCGCTGATCTCCGTCATCGTTTCTTTTATAGAAATGTTTACTATCAGCAGCACCGGGATCATCGGACTGATCATGAACGTACTTTCAACGGTTGCCTTTGTCTGTCCGGCAGCTTATCTCTATAAGAAACAACATTCCCTTTTGGGAGCATTCCTTGGCATGGTGGCAGGTACCCTTCTCATGACCCTGGTCATGGTTTTGTGGAACTACCTCATCACCCCGATTTACATGGGATATCCGCGGGAAGCCGTAGTAAAACTCATTCTCCCGGCATTTGTTCCCTTTAACCTTTTAAAGGGAGGAATCAACACAGCCCTGACTCTTCTTATCTATAAACCTCTGGTAACCACGTTGAGAAAATCCAATCTTATGATTCCTGCTACAACGGTTGCACCAAATAAGCGGAATTTTAATTTTGGTATGACCCTTACTGCAGCAGTCATTTTAATAACATGTATTCTGGCTGTCCTGGTTATGAAGGGAATGATGTAATCAAAAACTAATGATTGTGTTGCTTATAACTAATGATGCCATATTTGCGGATTCTACAGAATCCGCATTTTTGATTTATAACATTATAATTCTTTCCTCATAGTCTAATCCTTCGTCATTTGATGATACTATATATCACTTTTTTATTTGGATACTACCATAACTTTCTCGCCGATTTTAACAGTATGGGGATCTTCTAACTGAAAACGTCTGAATTTCTCTTTATTAGTTACTATCATTGGAATCACCAGATCAAATCCTAATTCCTGTATTATTTCATTTTCAAAGCGGATCATTAATTCTCCTGCTTTTACTTTCTGACCCACTTTTACATTTGCAGAAAAGTATTTTCCCTTTAATTCCACGGTATCAATACCGATATGTAGCAGAATTTCCTGGCCCATTTCTGTTGTCAGAGCGATTGCATGCAAAGTATCAAACAGCATAGCAACAGTCCCGTCTACCGGCGCATACAATTCTCCCTTAGAAGGTTTAATTGCGACACCTCTTCCTAATATTTCTTCAGCAAAAGTGGGATCATTTACATTTTTAATAGATATCAGTTCTCCTTCTGCATATGCAGTTAAAACTTCTTGTGTTGGAATTTCCTTCGTTATTTTTATGAATTTTTCAAATAGTCCCATTTTTAAATCTCCATTCTAATAAATTTATATCGGCTACAACATTCTATACGATGTTATAGCCGATGTGCCATGAAATTCTTGTATTGTCTGACTAATTATGCACTAAACCAATTCGTACAAATTCTTCTTCAGGAGCTTCTGCCTTATCCATTGCTTTTTTTAACTTAACACACATTTCCTGCATGATTTTTAAATCATCCAGCGGATTCTCCTGCTCAGGATCTGCTTCTATATCAAATAATAAATCACCAAATCGCAATGGATCAACATATACCTGTTCCTCGTATTTCATACAGGGAATTCCGTTTGTAAAACGCCCTCCGCTTATCAAAACACCCTGTTCGAGAATCTCTTTTTCATAAAATCCCCTCATATTTGCAGGCATTAAGGTCCAGCTCACCAAAGGTTGATTTATCTTTTCCGGCGATTTCATCAACATGTGTTTTCCATCGTAAATATTAATATGACCACCGTGTATACCAAAAAGTATGTTATCATGGATTTTTTTATTACCATTCACGATCGGCGTCAATGGCTTGCCATCCATTTCATAGTCTTTTAAATCTACATTAAAATATTCCAATAGTGTTGGTGCAATATCGATTGTCTGGGCTAACTCACTTCTTCTGCCCTTTTCTTTTTCATACCTTGGATCATGCATATAGAAAGGAATATGAATAATTTCTTCGTACATAGGCATATAATTTTTACCCATGAAACCTCTTTCCCCCAACAGAAACCCATGATCTGTATTTACAATAAGCATCGTATCCTCCCACATTCTATTTTCATCCATAAAATCCAGGATACGTCCCAGGTGATAATCACACATGGTAATAAGGGCAGCATATTCTTTTTTCAGATCATCTAATTTATCCTTCGTCTCATTACCGCCTACAAGTTTATAAGGCGGCCAGTTAAATGCTTCTTCCAAGATTCCACAATGATAAAGCTGGCGATACTTTTCCGGCACATAAAAAGGTTCATGAGGATCAAAACACTCAATCTGCAAAAACCAATTTTCTTCTGTTTTATAACAATCAAGAAATTCAAGTCCTGCATTTATGGTCTTTACACTTGGCATATCTTCTTCGCAAGTGATCCTGCTTCGGTTTGCATAGTGCTGTACAGCCGAAATTCCCTGTTTGTTCAAGGGATTTTTATTGAGTTCCGGATTTGAACAAATCTGCGGCACCCACCGGTCCCCTTCCTGCCCCCNNAAATAATGGGAATGATCCGTTACTAAATGCGTATAGATTCCGGCACGTTTCAATTCTTCCATAATAGAACAGTCAAAAGGTTCTAAAGGTCCCCAGCCCCTGTGCAGAAAATTATACCGTCCTGTATGTAATTCCCTCCTTGCCGGCATACAGGGCATACTTCCGCCATAGAAATTATCAAATATCACACATTTTTCTTCTAAACGTTTGAAATTGGGTGTGATTGTCCAATCCGATCCATAAGTGGATAAAAACCTTTTGCTTAGGGTATCAAACATTACCATAATTGCTCTCATTTTTTCTGAACCTCTTGCTTTCTAGATAATTCCCCCAAAATGAATTGTATAAAATTATTATTGGTAATGCCTTGCCTTACCAACAATCAGTGTCAATGCAAACGCTGCTGCCGCACCTGCAAAATAGCTAATAATGTAATACAGATATTTGCCATCTGCAACCAGCGGTATTGCAGACATCCCTGCCATACCCATTGAATTAAACGCCACATGAAAGGTTCTAATAAAAAAGCCTCCGACTCCAGCACCGATTGAACCAGTTACAAAGCCAAATCCAGACGGCAGGCACACTCCATAGNNCTGGTTGGTATGGCACCTTTACAGGCATCTTTTACCGCTTTTTGTTTTGTCATAATAAAGATCGCACATGATGCTCCTACCATTCCTGCATTACTCATAACCTGAACTGCAAGGAGCGGTGCATATCCCGTACTATTAATCATTTCCATGTGTATGGCTGTCAGGCCCTGATGAAGCCCGGTTGATATTAAAAGAGGAGCTAATGCAGATAATACAAATCCGCCCACTGGGCCTGTGGTATTAAGCAGCCACATAAGTCCTTCTACAATTGACGATGATAATACACCGCATATAGGCATAAATATTTTAACCATAAGCACAGTTATTATCAAAACGGTAAGTACCGGAGTGAAGATTACATCGACTGCATTTGGCACTATTTTTTTAACCGCTCTTTGAATGTATGACATTACAAATACACCCAGAATTACACCAATCAATCCGCCCTGACCAGGTACTGCCCCTACACCGGTTAGTGCACTTTGCAGCGTAATGCCTCCTAATACCGCCCCCAATACAGGCTCAATCTTAAACTGTTTTGCAGAGGTATAACCTACATAAATTGCAAGGAAACCAAATATGGCTGTATAAATTACTCCAATGATATTACTCAGACTAAGTAAATGGTAATTCTGCAGCCATACCTGAGCCGCTGTCAAATCACCCAAGGCTTCTATGCCGGCTTCAGCAGCTTTCACTACGGCATAATTCTTCAGCACGTTATTTAATCCTTGTAAAACACCACCGGCAATCATTGCCGGTAATATTGGTACAAAAATATCTGAAAAGACTCTGAAAATATTTATTTTTCTCTTTTTTGCACTTGAAACATTTGTATCGGCAGAAATGTCAGCTATTTCCGGATCTTCAGATACATTCAATTTTTTCTGAATAATATCTGCAATTTTATTACAGGCACCCGGACCTACGACAATTTGGACCCCATCATTAACAATAACCGATAAAACCCCTTCAATTTTTTTCATTTCCTCAATGTTAACTGCATCCATATTTTTATATGTAACTCTCACCCTTGTTGCACAATTAGTTACAGTAAGGAAATTATCCCCTCCCCCAGAGCAGGCAATAATTTGTTCTGACATTTGCTCATAATTTTTGCTCATTTTTTCTTCTCCTTCTTTTTATCGTATTAATTTCCCGGGAATACAGCTGTTATCTTTATAATACACCTTTCGAACATTTTGGTCAATATATTTTCGGTCATTTGTTCATTGGACTTTGTACATATTTTTTGTTATTATATAGATGAAGGAGATATAACCATGAATATTTTAGAAAAAATAAATAATAATATGTCAAACTTTACTGTAGGCGAAAGACTTGTTGCTGAATATGCAATCCAATACCCGGTGGATGTTGTACGGTATTCAGCCGAAGCACTGGCAGAACATTGCAATACTTCCCGCAGCAATGTTGTAAGGTTATGCAAAAAGCTTGGGTATACTGGCTTTTCAGAATTCAAATATGAAATGAACCGATATATGAATACTCCTCATGCCATAACAAAAAAACACCTTAACGAAGAAGAAGGGGATTCGCTCTCTGCTTTCAGAAAATATCTTAACTGCTTTAGCCAATTAGAGACATTATACAATTCTTCTCAGCTAAAACAAATTGCGGAAATTATCCTAAGATCAAAAAGAATTATTATATTAGGGCATTATCATTCTTTCTTTTCTGCACAACAGCTGGAATTTCGTTTAAACAGATGCCGTATTGATGCCCATGCTATTAATGATTTAAGCACCACAGAGGCTTTTGGAGAAATGTTGACTCAAGAGGATACAGTCATTATTTTTTCCATTAGCGGCGGAAAAGTATATCATGACAGTGTTTGCACTTTCCGTAAAAGGGGTGTAAAAGTAATATTAATTTCCATGACTGAAAATTCACCCATATCCAGATATACAGATATTAAGGTTATTCTTCCCTGTATCACAAGGTTATATGACGAATCTGTTTTGGATGATGCACCTACTTTTTACCTTTTTATAGAATTGCTCATAGAAGAAATAAACCATCAGATACTGGCTAAAAATGATGTTTCCGATAATAGTTAAGCTTTAAATGGCATTATTAAATTTTTGATCTTTTTAGATTAATGAGCATTCATATAATCTTTTTATTCTCACTTCAATGGATGCACAAAAAGGAGGAAGGATTCCCCTATGCGGGAGAATCCTTCCTCCTTTTACAGCATTGCTATTAAAGAATATAGCGCGTTTTTTAACCAAATGGATTTTCTGTTTTATAAAGCATTCCCTTGGGCTGGTTAAATCCGATTTCTTCTACCCCAAGATATTTAAACACTTCAAATATAGCCTTTCCGTAATGCCCGAAAGCAACTGCCCCATGGTGAGGGAAGTTCTTTTCAATCAGTACATGACGGTAAAATCTTCCCATTTCCGGAATGGCGAAAACTCCGATGGAGCCAAAGGAACGGGTGGCTACGGGAAGCACCTCCCCCTGGGCAACGTATGCACGGAGTAAATTGTCCGCAGTGCTCTGTAGGCGGAAGAATGTGATATCACCAGGGGCAATATCGCCTTCAAGCGTTCCCTGGGTAACCTCCTCGGGAAGTGCTCTTGCCATGATCATCTGGTATTTCATGGAACAGGCGGAAAGCTTTCTGGAGCATGTATTTCCGCAGTGGAAGCCCATAAAGGTATCCTGGTGGGTATAGTCATGCTTCCCTTTAATATCCCCTTCATACATATCGGCGGGAACCGTATTGTTAATATCAAGCAGAGTTACGGCATCCATACTTATGCAGGTTCCGATGAACTCGCTGAGAGCTCCGTAAATGTCCACTTCACAGGAAACTGGGATGCCCATTCCTGTCAGACGGCTGTTTACATAACAGGGAACAAAGCCGAACTGGGTCTGGAATGCAGGCCAGCATTTTCCTGCAATGGCAACATATTTCCGGTATCCCTTGTGGGCCTCCACCCAATCCAGAAGGGTGAGCTCATACTGGGCAAGCTTTGGAAGGATCTCCGGCTTCTGGTTTCCTTCTCCCAATTCCTTTTCCATGTCCTTTACCACATCCGGGATTCTTGGATCGTCTGCATGCTTATTATAAGCTTCAAATAAATCCAGCTCAGAGTTTTCTTCAATCTCCACGCCCAGGTTATAAAGCTGTTTAATGGGGGCATTGCATGCCAGGAAGTTTAAGGGGCGGGGGCCAAAGCTTATGATTTTTAACTGGGAAATCCCAATTAAGCTTCTGGCAATGGGAAGGAATTCTTCGATCATGTCGGCACATTCCTCTGCCGTTCCCACCGGATATTCCGGTATGTATGCTTTGACATTTCTCAGCTTTAGATTATAGCTGGCATTTAACATTCCGCAGTACGCATCCCCGCGTCCCTGGGTTAAGTTATCTCCGCTTTCCTCTGCTGCTGCGATAAACATGACCGGTCCGTCAAAATGCTTTGCAAGAAGGGTTTCTGAAATCTCAGGCCCAAAATTTCCAAGATATACAACCAGTGCATTACAACCAGCCTTCTTTACATCCTCCAAAGCCTGAATCATATGAATTTCACTTTCTACGATACATACAGGACATTCGTAAATATTTTCGTCATCATACTTTGCACTATATGCCTCTACCAGCGCTTTTCTTCTGTTCACTGATAAGGATTCCGGGAAACAGTCTCTGCTTACCGCTACAATTCCTACTTTTAATTCCGGGATATTATTCATTCTATGACTCCTCCTGTTATTGTTCAGGCATTTCACTTGGGTTATATGCCTTTGATTTTATTGTTAAGCATTTGTCAAATAGACAGATTTTCTCCTGATATGCCAATATAAGCCTGCTCCGGAAGTCCGCCCTCTTTATGTCCAATGAGCCATTTGTTCCTGGCAAACAACAATCTGTCTTCCTCATTCACTGCTTCCCCGGCAGGCTCCAGCTCCGTATTGGTATCNNATCCTTTGGCAGGATCACCACACAACGGAAACCACCCTCTTCCACATGGCAGGGCGCATAATGAAGCGTCGTGGCATAAACCTCGATCACAGTTCCTGCCGGAACGAGGAATGCTTCCATCTTGCCTGAATCGTATATATAATCCGGGGTAATGTCCTGCTGCCTTCCTAAAATCAGAACCAGATCCGTCACAGCAATATTGATCTCTGAATTTCTGTGGTATTCCACTGCATTCAGCTTCTTATTGTGGCCGTTGCAGTATCCTACCTGGATGGGCAGCTGACCGTAAAGCTTCTTTTCCATTTCCTTTGAAACCGCCAGCTCTTCAAATTCTGCTACGGAAGGAACATAAACCACATCCTCCGGAAGGGGCGTCTCCTTCATTTTTTCCAACAGTTCTCCTGCATCATACCCTGTAACCACCTTCCCATAAGTGCGAAAGGCAGGATCTGTCACTGGCTTCATTGATAATCCCATGGTTTTACCTCTCCTTTTTTATTCTCCGAACACAGCCAGGTAATCTTTTTTAAACTTTTCAATTCCCTGGTCAGTCAGTGGGTGCTGCGTCATTTGAACCAGTACCTTATACGGAACCGTTGCAATATCTGCTCCCGCTCTGGCACAGTCGATCACATGAATCGGATTGCGCACGCTGGCTGCAATGATCTCCGTTTCGATCCCGTGTATCTGGAATATCTCCATAATGTCTTCAATGAGATTGATCCCCGGCATGGAGATATCGTCCAGACGTCCCAAAAATGGGGAGACATAGGCGGCTCCAGCTCTTGCTGCCAAAAGCGCCTGGGCAGCGGAAAACACCAGGGTAACGTTGGTTGGGATGTTCTCTGCAGTCAGAACCTTCACTGCCTTTAAGCCTTCCACCGTCATAGGGATCTTCACGACCATGTTAGGATGGATCGCCGCGATCTCCCGGCCTTCCCTTATCATGCCTTTTGCATCAGTCGTGGTAGCTTTCACCTCTCCGCTGATGGGCCCGTCAACAATCGATGCGATCTCCCCGATCACCTGCTTAAAATCACGGCCTTCCTTTGCAATCAGGGAAGGATTTGTAGTGACCCCGCAGATAATTCCCATTTCATTGGCCATTCTGATTTCTTCCACATTTGCCGTATCGATAAAAAAACNNACCCTCCTGTTTTCTCTTTGCGGTTAATTACAAAGCTGCCAGCTTCTTATAGCTGTCCTTTAAATCCTCATACAGTTTCTTATATAACTGATGGTATTTCTTATAGAGGCCGGCCTGTTTTTCCTCCGGGCCTGTTGACTTATCCTCAGAGATCAGGGCATCGCAGGCAGCTTCCACGCTCTCAAATATCCCGCATCCCACTCCGGCCAGAATGGCGGCTCCCAGGGCCGGCCCTTCTGTCTGGGCCACTGTTTTCACATGGCAGTCATACATATCCGCCAACATTTGGCGCCATACCTGGCTCTTTCCGCCGCCACCGCATGCCATCATCTCTCCTACCCTGATTCCCATTTCATTAAGTATATCATTGCAGTCGCTGAGAGAATAAGAAACCCCTTCCATTACGGCCCGAAGCATGTGCTTTCTTGTATGTATGGCGGAAAGTCCAAAAAACACACCCCGGCAGTCCGGGTCCAGATGAGGAGTCCTTTCCCCCATTAAATACGGAAGATAAATAAGCTTATCGCTTCCTGCCTCCACCTGGTTCACATCCCGGTTGATGAGATCGTAAACATCAATCCCCTGACTATTTGCTTCTTCCACATAATCCTGGCAGAAATTATCCTTAAACCATTTTAAGGACAGCCCCGCCCCCTGGGTCACTCCCATGACATGCCATGCTCCCGGTACCGCACAGCAGCAGGTATGGACTCTTCCTTTCGGGTCAATGGTAACCTGGCTGCTGTGAGCAAACACGACCCCAGAGGTTCCTATGGTGGTAAAGGCCGTTCCATCCTTCACAACCCCTGTCCCGACCGCAGCCGCCGCATTGTCTCCGGCGCCTCCCACGACCTTTGTTTCCTTAAAAAGTCCGGTTCTCTCGGCGATCTCAGGAAGAATTGTTCCCGTCACCTCACAGGATTCAAACACTTCCCCCAAAAGCTTTGGTTCAATATCCAGCTTATTTAAAACCTCCTCGGACCAGCATCTTCCGGGCACATCCAAAAGCTGCATTCCGCTGGCATCGGAAACCTCAGTAGCGAAGACTCCGGTTAATACGTAACGGATATAATCCTTAGGAAGGAGGATGTGCCTGCACCTTCCGTAATTCTCCGGCTCATTCTTCCTTACCCATAAAATCTTGGCCGCCGTCCAGCCGGTAAGAGGCGGATTCGCGGTGATCTCGATCCAGCGCTCTTTGGGCATAAGCGTAAGCATGTCTTCCACTTCAGCTGCGGTCCTCTGGTCACACCAGATAATAGAGGGGCGTATCACCTCATTCTTTTCATCAAGCATCACAAGTCCGTGCATCTGACCTGAGATTCCGATTCCTTTCACATCCTCTTTTAAAACCCCTGACTCCGTCATGACCTGGGAAAGGGTATCAAGAACCGCCTCTCTCCAGTCTTCCGGCTTCTGCTCCGCCCAGCCATTCTTAGGCTGATAAAGGGGATATTCCCTGGAAGCGGAAGCAATCACACCGCCCTTTTCATCAAACAGGACGGTCTTAGTTGCCGATGTCCCCACATCAATTCCAATCAGATAATTCATCCTGATACCTCCTCGAAAGATCTCTTATTCTGATTATAATATACATACCCGAAAAAAGCGTGCGCTTATTTGTCCAACTAATAGCACTTTCTTGCACTTNNCGAACGAAACCGCAGGTTTCGCGAGCTGCACTGCGGACTTATGGCACAATTAACCCAACAGCCAGAAATACTCTTACCTACCGCAAATCATTTGATCAAATAGACATTTAAACATGGACAAGGTATAATAAATAAAAAAGAAGGCTGTCCGCCCGACAGCCCCATTACCAAGGAGGTTTACATGGATTTAAAAGAAAAAATGAGAAGCGGAAAGCTTTATGACTGTGTTGATGATGCCCTGATTGCGGAGCAGACCAGCTGTCTGGAAATCCTCTATGATTTCAACCAGACCCGCCCATCCGAAGGCGAAAAACGGCAGGAAATCTTAAAGAAGCTTTTTGCCGAAATCGGAAAAAACTGCTACATAGAACCCCCACTCCACGCCAACTGGGGAAGGCACGTTCACATGGGCAATGACGTTTATGTAAACTTTAACTTAACCCTTGTGGATGACGCCGATATCCACATTGGAAATAACGTCATGTTCGGCCCTAACGTAGTGGTGGACACAGCCGCCCATCCCATCCGCCCCGATATCCGAAAAAAACAAATCCAGTTTAACGTCCCCGTAACCAT
This sequence comes from Hungatella sp. UBA5982, assembly GCA_002429965.1. Lineage (GTDB taxonomy): Bacteria > Bacillota > Clostridia > Lachnospirales > Lachnospiraceae > Lacrimispora. The sequence goes on along the minus strand of DJBG01000139.1, from coordinate 6,162 downwards.
TGAGGACAATGTGTGGATCGGAGCCGGAGCCATTATCCTTCCAGGCGTCCGGATCGGCGAAAACAGCGTAATCGGAGCCGGAAGCGTTGTAACCAGGGATATCCCGGCAAACGTGGTTGCCTATGGAAGCCCATGCAGGGTTATAAGGGAAATCGGCGAGCGGGATATGAAATATTATTTCAGGGACTGGGAAATTGATCTGGAAGAATAAACTCATACCTTTGCCCTCCTGCTTTCAAAGTAAACGAACTTATCAATAGCATCTAAAATATCGCTAAAATCTTCCCGGGGAGCCAGATCAATGTATTGTTTCAGCAGCTCCCCTTCCTGCTTTTTATATGGCCCGTAAAAAATATCATACAGATTATGTCCCCTCATATAAATCTTAAATTTTTCCATATGGGCCTTTAAATCTTCCGGGGATTCCATATCCTTCCCCACCGCCTCTGCAAACTGCTTACCGCTCTTTAACCGGTAAAGGTATTCCTTCCATTTATCAAACAGCGTCCGGTAGAATGCATCTTCGTCTTCCACCACTCCAAGCTTTGCCATGATTTTGGGATTCAGGAAATAATTTTCAAAGGAATAGTACTTTAATATAAGCACATTTTTTCTAGTGACCTTTGGAAGCTTGTCAACTTCCTCCAGACTACGGTCGTCATAATAACGGCAAAGCTGGCCTGCCAGCTCCTCAGGGTTCTTTCCGTCTCCATCCCGGATCATTAAGAACTGATCCCTTAAATATACCTGGTTCATGTACTTTAAATTGGCATACGTCTTTATATTGGTACAGCTGTTGGTTGTGATGATGGAGATCCGGGATAAGTTTCCCTCCTTATCATAGATTTCCGAATAATATTTTTCCAACAGCAGGGGCAGACGGCTCTTATCCTGTTTGCCCTCCACAATGAACACAAAGCTGACCCCTAAAAGATCGTTGGCTCCATAACCCAGATCATCCAGAATGGCATCGATATCGGTTTTGTCCCTGGCAACGGAATAGCCGTCTTGATCCAGCACCACCTGCCTGATCTGGCGTCTGGTGAAATTAAACAGCATTCCGGGAGAATGAGTGGTAAAAATCACCTGATTCTTTTTGGATAACCGATAAAGGATTTCACTGGATATTTTCTGTAGCTGGGGGTGGAGGAAAATCTCAGGGTCTTCTACGATGACAATGCTGGGAATCCGTTTTTCGCCCTCTGTGTAAGTTTCCAAAAGAGACAGCATATAAAGGCTTTTCATGCCATTGCTCAAGTTATTTATGGAGCTTAGCTTTCCCCGCTCCTCATGATAAGTCTCCGCTGTCACTTTAAACAATTCACAGGGATTGCAGTTTAAGGAAAAGCGGATTTCCTCATAGCCGCCGTTTTTTCTGTAATTGTCATTGACCCTTTCGGCAAAATTATTTAAGTTTAACTGATACATTTTATATTCCAGCAGCTTAGCCGTCTCATAGATCTGCAGCTCTTCCGGCTTCTTCTGGTTGATCAGTCCAATGCATTTAAAGCACTGGTTGCATTCCCTGGCGCTGTCAAACATGCACACGTGGGCCCTAAGCTTTGACAGCTGGTCATCCTCCTGGAAAAGCAGCAGATCATTCTGAAACTGGTTTAAATCCCGTTCCGAGTCAATGTAGTAGAGCCTGGGGAAGATATCCCTGATATACCGGTTATTCTTCCGGTATCCATCCTTAAACCGGACGATCCCGTTCCAGTTGATCTGATAAGTGAAGGTCAGGCTGCCTTCCCGGTAAGAAGGAAGCTTTGTTTCAAAATCATGGAGCCATGCAACGAACCGCTTATACTGGCTCACCACCCCTCCCCTGTGAAAGGAAGCCAGATCCTCCGGCGTAATAGCCAGGGTCATGGTCATCTCTATATTCTGCTTCTTCTCGTTAACAGCCTCTTCCGTAACTTCATAGGCACCCGCAGCTGCCCGTATGGCATCTAAGACACCTGTTTTTCCCGTATTGTTCTTCCCCACCAGTATCAGGGCATTTTCCACATTTTGAATCTCCATATCCTGTATGGATTTAAAATTTTTAATATGTACGGATGTTATCTGCATAGGCCTCTCCTTTATAAAACCCAGTATAAAAGGCGGACAGGAAAATTTCAAGTTCTGGCAGAAAAAAAATCACACTGTCCTTTCTCTTTTATCATAGTATAGAATATATTCTTTTCACAGGAGTGGTTCCTATGTATGATCCTTATCTGGTGCTCACACCTCTGCACTATATTTATCTCATTGGCGTCATTGTAATCCTGACTGTCATGGTTCTCCGGAAGGATACGCCCCTGGTCTGTATCCTTTTTCTCTTCCTCCTTGGCCTTGTAGGCCTTAAGTCTCTGACCGGAGGCATCATGACCGTATTCAACGCCATCTTATATGCTTCCAGGGAGTTTATGGATATCATCGCCACCATTGCCCTTGTCACAGCCTTGTCTAAATGCTTAAAAGACTTGGGTAGCGACTATCTGATGATGATTCCCATGTCAAAGGTCATGAAATCACCATCCCTCACCTGGTGGGNNACCATGCTGGTATTTTCCCTTTTTCTCTGGCCTTCCCCATCCGTGGCTTTGGTGGGGGCGATCATGCTGCCCTTTGCAGTCAAAGCCGGTCTGGATCCTCTGGCAGCCGCCATGGCCATGAACTTATTCGGCCATGGAATTGCATTAAGTTACGATTTTGTCATCCAGGGCGCTCCGGCCATTTCCGCAGGCGCAGCCTCCATCTCAGCCTCTGACATCCTGACCAAGGGGCGGCCTTTGTTTTTCGTAATGGGCATTGTTACAGTAGTTTCTGCATATCTGTTAAACAGGAACGAAATCGCAGCCTGCTGTCAGGAAGTCCATATCCAGAATACGGCCGAACACCATGATACCGGGATTGCCACGGTTGTAATGGCGATCCTGACCCCTCTTCTTTTCCTGGCCGACATCCTTCTTATGCTGGCTTTTGACCTAAAGGGAGGAGATGCCACCAGTATGGTTTCCGGAACAGCCGTCCTGATCATGTGCATTGGGGCAGTTTTAGGTTTTGGCAAACAATCTCTGGAAAAGGTGACGTCTTACGTTACGGAAGGCTTTCTCTTTGCCATACGGATCTTTGCTCCCGTCATCATCATCGGGGCCTTTTTCTTTTTAGGAGGAGAAGGGATCTCTTCCATCTTGGGAGATCAGTTCCAGAGAGGCATTATGAATGACTGGGCCATCTGGCTGGCTCACAACGTTCCTCTCAATAAATATATGGCAGCCTTTTTCCAGCTGGTGATCGGAGGCTTAACTGGCCTGGATGGCTCAGGTTTTTCCGGGCTTCCTCTTACCGGCTCCCTGGCCCACACCTTTGGTACGGCTGTTGGGGCCTCGGTTCCTATTCTGGCTACCCTGGGACAGATTGCCGCAATTTTCGTCGGCGGAGGTACCATCGTCCCCTGGGGGCTCATACCTGTTGCAGCCATCTGCAGCGTAAATCCCCTGGAGCTTGCCAGAAAAAATATTCCTCCGGTCATGATCGGTTTTCTTGCTACTTTTATCACTGCCTGTTTCCTTTTATAGATGATCCAGCTTTAAGGAGGGATTTCCATGTGCGGAATTGCTGGTTTTTACAATCCTGATTACGATTACCAGAAAGATAAAACCTTTTATGAGAGCATTTTAAGACAGATGTCAGAAACCCAGAAGCACCGGGGGCCTGACGATTCAGGAATCTGGTTATTTAAGCAGGGAGGCATGTCTCACGCCCGTTTATCCATTATCGACTTGACCACCGGCCGCCAGCCGATAACAAAAACTGAGGCAGGCAAAACTTTTGGAATTGTGTACAACGGAGAAATTTACAACACAAAGGAGCTCCGACGGGACTTGGAGGAGCGTGGCCATTCTTTTTCCACCACCTCTGATACGGAAGTGATTTTAACCGGATATATGGAATATGGTCCTGATTTTATGAAACAGCTAAACGGTATTTTCGCCATTGCCATCATGGACTCATTCCGGGAGCGGTTATGCCTTTGCCGGGACCGCTCCGGCATAAAGCCTCTCTTTTATACCATACGGGATGGCGAAATCATCTTTGCTTCAGAGCTAAAAGGAATTTTTGCATATCCCGGAATCCGTCCTGTTTTAGACCGAAAAGGATTGAACGAGGTTTTCTCTCTGGGACCGGCCCACACCTGCGGCTGCGGGGTCTTTAAGGGGATCAATGAAATACTCCCGGGCCACATGCTTNNGCTACTGGAAGCTGGAAAGCAGGCCCCGCGAGGACAGCTATGAGGAAACCATTGAAAAGACCTCATTCCTGGTTCAGGATTCCATCCGCCGGCAGATGGTTTCCGACGTACCCATCTGCACCTTTTTGTCAGGAGGGGTGGATTCCAGCCTGGTCTCGGCTGTCTGTGCTGCAGAGTTAAAAAAACAGGGCAAACAGCTTACTACTTTTTCCTTTGATTTTGTTAACAATGATAAATTCTTTAAAGCCAGCACCTTCCAGCCCTCACAGGACCGCCCCTTTGTAGACCAGATGGTGACATTTTTAGACTCCGACCACCATTACCTGGAATGCGACAACGTGACCCAGGCGGACCGGCTTTTTGACTCCGTTCTTGCCCACGACTTACCGGCCATGGGTGACATTGACTCCTCCCTGCTCCACTTCTGTTCTATGGTCAAAAAGTTTAATAAGGTTGCTCTGACCGGAGAGTGTGCAGATGAAATATTCGGAGGATACCCCTGGTTTCATAAGGAAGAATGCTTTAAAGCCCAGGCCTTCCCCTGGACCATGGACTTAGGGCCCCGAAAGGCCGTCCTAAAGGATGAATTTCTGGATTATCTTAAAATGGATGAGTATGTTATGGAAGCCTACGAAAAATCTGTGGCGGAAACTCCCGTCCTTTCCGGGGATAATCCAAAAGAAGCAAGAAGAAGAGAGATTTCCTATCTGAATCTCCGCTGGTTTATGCAGACCTTATTAAACCGGATGGACCGTGACAGCATGTATTCCGGCCTTGAAGCCAGGGTTCCTTTTGCAGACCACCGGATCATCGAATACGTGTGGAATGTTCCCTGGGATCTGAAAACAAGGGATGGGATCGTTAAAAATCTCCTCCGCCAGGCTGGTAGGGGGCTTCTGCCTGATGAGATCCTGTTCCGCAGAAAATCCCCGTATCCCAAGACCTATGATACCAATTATGAGGCCCTTTTGGTCAAACGGGTAGAGGAGATGATAGGCGGCGGTTCTGCTCCTGTCATGGAGTTTTTAGATGGGAAGAAGCTGGAAAAACTCCTGACCAGTCCTTCGGATTATGGAAAGCCCTGGTACGGTCAGCTCATGGCTGGTCCCCAGATGCTTGCTTATATCCTTCAGATCAACTACTGGCTGGAAAAATACCACATCTCAGTGGAATAAAAACGAAGAGGTGCAAAAGTCTTACAAAAGACCTTTACACCTCTTTATTGACCCTTTATTCAATCTCTTCCAGAATTCTTCCCATATCCGACGTATCGCCAATGAGTATGGCGCCTGTCAGCTTGCCTTCTTCATAATAATACGCTTTGTAAATCTTCTTCTCTCCATCCTCTTCCCGGCGTACTTCATAGGTTCTTCCAGGGTCCTTTCCCGGGTCACCCACTGCAAATAAGGAAGTATCCATGCCATTAAATGTGAGAGCTGCTGTCACGGTTTTATAGGAAATCCTCTCTCCGGCGGCATTGGCTCCTGCTGCCTTGCCCATCTCCACGGCCTGAGGCCAGATGGCATAATTGATCCCTTCATATTCCGCACAGTCCCCGCATGCATAAATGCCGGGCACAGTGGTTTCCATGTGCTCATTAACGATTACCGCACGCCCGGATCTAGCCCCGGCATCTTCTGCCAGGGATACATTGGCCCGGACTCCTGCGGATATGACCACCAGATCTGCAGGCAGGACCGTACCATCCTCCAAGCGGACACCGGTCACCTTCTCTTCCCCTTCTATCTCCCGGGTAACTGCCTGGAATTTCACATCAATCCCCTTTTCCAGAATGATGGATTTTAAAAACTCACCGGCTTCCTGATCAAGCTGGCGCTTCATAAGCTGGTCGCCCTGCTCCAATACCGTCACAAAAAGTCCTGATCTTTTTAATTCCCAGGCTGCCTCCAGTCCCAGCACTCCGC
>DJBG01000041.1 GCA_002429965.1 Hungatella sp. UBA5982 | reverse complement strand
ATGATAATTCTCATATACAGTCCCTCCCTTGCATCTATAAGGTCAACTATAAGAAACACGCTTTGTGTGTTTCTTATAATTATCGCGGCAGTCGCCGAATGAACATACAAGCATGATCACCCGGCTCATTGCTCGCGTAAATAACACAAATTCCAAGAGAAACACGCCGTGCGTGTTTCTCTTGGTTTGTCCTCTAATCGTTTAAAAAGCCTTTATAATAGCGCACAAGCATCTGAGATTCAATCGCCTTCAACGTTTCTAAAACTACGCTGACAATGATGATTAAGGATGTACCTCCAAAGGATAAACGGCTTACACTGAATATGCCGGAAACCATGATAGGAATGATACAGATGATCGTCAAGCCGCATGCGCCTATAAATACGATATAGTTCAAAATAGAATTGAGATAATCACTGGTTGGTTTTCCTGGGCGGATACCCGGGATAAAACCACCGGACTTTTTCATGTTATTCGCAACTTCAAGCGGGTTAAACGTAATTGATGTATAAAAATAAGCGAATATAATGATAAGTGCCACGTATACAAGCAGACCAATGGTATATAACGGTCTCTCCGGTTTAAACCAGCTGGAAGAATTCAGCGCCGATAAAATGTGGCCTCCAATGCTGTTGTAGTCGATCCTAGCCCCAAAGAACTGGGAAATCACTACCGGGAACGACATAATGGAGGAAGCGAAGATGACCGGGATAACGCCGGCCGTATTCACCTTTAACGGAATGTTGGTGGCTTGACCGCCGACCATCTTCCGTCCCTGCATCTTTTTAGAATACTGCACAGGAATTCTTCTCTCACCATTCTGAAGGATAACAACAAATACAACTATCGCTATGATAACAGCGACGATAATAATGCCGGCAACTGCTGCTACGGCAACCGACTTTCCAGACATGAATCTGGTATATAAGGTTGACGCATCGGACGGAAAGCTGGAAATAATGTTAAAGGTCAGGACAATGGAAATACCGTTTCCCACACCTTTTTCCGTAATACGCTCACCGATCCACATCAGAAGAGCACTACCTGCCGTCATAGTTGCAACAGCAATGATAATACTTAATACGTTAAATTCTCTTAACAGACCCTGGCCGCCGAATCCGATCGCCATAGCGACGGACTCGATTAAAGCCAGACCAACTGTTACGTAACGGGTGTATTCTGCAATCTTTTTTCTTCCATCTTCCCCATCTCGCTGCATTTCCTCAAGCTTTGGAATCGCTATCGTCAAAAGCTGCATGATGATGGAAGATGTGATGTAAGGGGTAATGCTTAAGGCAAATACGGACATGTTGGTAAAGGAGCTACCTGTCATAGCGTTGAAGAATCCAAACGCATCGTTATTCTGCCGAGCAAAAAAATCTTTAAAGAAGCTTGTTTCAACTCCTGGAATCGGCAATTGAGAACCAATCCTAGTAACCACCAGCATCAGGAACGTAAAGATGAGTTTCTTTCTTACGTCCTTGATCTTGAATGCATTACGGAGTGTTTTTAACATATTAGATCACCTCGCAGGTTCCACCTAAAGCCTCGATTTTGGTTTTTGCGCCTTCGCTGAAAGCATCTACCTTTACTGTAAGCTTTTTGGTTAATTCTCCATTTCCAAGGATCTTAACACCGTCACGCGGATTCTTTACAATACCGCTCTCTAATAAAGTTTCAACAGTAATAACTGCACCATTGTCAAAGCACTCTAAAGCGCCTACATTGATACCGATAATTATTTTTGTATTTCTATTTGTAAAGCCTCTCTTAGGAATACGTCTGTATAAAGGCATCTGACCGCCTTCAAAACCTGGTCTGGTTGCACCGGAACGTGCTTTCTGTCCCTTATGACCCTTACCTGCTGTCTTGCCGTTTCCTGAACCATGTCCGCGGCCTCTTCTAAAGTTGTCGCTGTGTTTGGAACCTAACGCAGGCTGTAAATTTGATAAATCCATCGCTTGCACCTCCTTACTGTATTCTCTTAAATCTCTTCAACTTTTACTAAATGACGTACGTTGGCGATCATACCTCTTACTTCGCCATTGTCCGGCATCTCAACTGTCTTGTGAAGCTTCTTTAAGCCTAATGCTTCAACGGTTGCTTTGTGCTTCGGAACTGCGCCGATCGGGGATTTCACCAATGTGACTTTTAATTTATCTGCCATCTTCTTATCCTCCTTAGCCTAAAATCTCTTCTACAGTTTTGCCGCGAAGCTTTGCAACTTCTTCAGGAGTCTTTAACTTAGTCAATCCTTCAATGGTAGCAAGAACTACGTTAGTCTTATTATTGGAACCTAAAGACTTTGAATGGATATTCTTAACACCTGCAAGCTCTAAAACTGCACGTGCAGGGCCTCCTGCGATAACTCCTGTACCTTCGTTAGCTCTCTTAAGAAGTACGGATGCACTTCCGAATTTGCCGATCAGGTCATGAGGAATGCTGCTGTTCTCATCGATGGGAACTGCAACCATATTCTTAACGGCAGCCTCTTTTCCTTTACGGATTGCTTCTGGAACTTCACCGGCTTTGCCAAGACCAGCACCTACGTGGCCATTGCCATCACCTACGACTACTAAAGCAGAGAATCTCATGGTACGTCCACCCTTAACGGTTTTAGATACACGCTTGATAGCAACTACTCTGTCGTTTAATTCTAACTGATTTGCATCAAAAATAGTACGTTTCACGTTGTCATTCTCCTCTCTACTTAAAATTCCAGACCAGCTTCTCTTGCTGCGTCTGCTAATGCCTGAATTTTACCATGATATATAAAACCGCCTCTGTCAAAGACAACTCCCTTAATTCCTTTTTCAAGGGCTCTCTTTGCTACTACGGTACCTACATATGCTGCAGCATCAACGTTGTTAGTTTTCTCTAATTCTGCCTTTACTTCTTTTTCTACTGTAGAAGCAGTGACTAAAGTCTTACCAACTGTATCGTCAATAATTTGAGCATACACATGATTATTGCTTCTAAACACAGCTAAACGCGGTCTTTCTGCAGTGCCTGCAAAACGGTTACGTATTCTGTTGTGCTTTTTAACGCGAACTTCGCTTCTTGACTGTTTGCTAACCATCTTTACACTCTCCTTAATTATTTCTTACCAGTCTTACCAACTTTACGTCTGATCACTTCGTCAGCATACTTGATACCCTTGCCCTTATACGGTTCAGGTCTTCTCTTATCTCTGATTTCAGCAGCGTACTGGCCAACTTTTTCTTTATCGATACCTTTAATAATGATGACGTTCTGTCCTTCCATGGTAGCTTCGACGCCTTCCGGGTCTTCCATCTCTACCGGGTGGGAATAGCCAAGAGAAAGAACCAGTTTCTTGCCCTGCTTCTGTGCTCTGTAGCCAACACCATTAATTTCCAGTTTCTTCTCATAACCGTTGGTAACACCAACGACCATGTTGTTTACTAATGTTCTTGTCAGACCGTGTAAGGATTTCATTTTCTTTAAATCATTAGGTCTTGTAACAACGATATGACCATCTTCTTCTTTGATTGTCATCTCAGATGGCAACACTCTTTCAAGAGTTCCCTTAGGACCTTTTACAGTCACTTTGTTATTTTCTGCGATTGCAACAGTTACGCCTGCCGGAACCGCGATAGGCATTCTTCCTATACGTGACATGCCGTCTACCTCCTTAAATTTTCGGAAGAAGCGCAGAGCTTCTTCTGTTTTCAGATGTTTCCTTTAATTACCAAACAAACGCCAATACTTCTCCGCCGATGCCAATGGTGCGCGCTTCCTTATCGGTAACAACGCCCTGGTTGGTGGAGATGATAGCAGTTCCTAAACCGCCAAGTACTCTTGGTAATTCTTCCTTGTTTGCGTATACACGTAAACCTGGCTTGGAGATTCTCTTAATACCTGTGATGATTTTCTCATTTTTATCTTTACCGTATTTTAAGGTGATCCTGATGGTCTGGAATGCACCGTCTTCTACGACATCATATTTTTTAATGTAGCCCTCTTTTACAAGGATATCAGCAATAGCTAATTTCATCTTAGATGAAGGTACATCTACTGTATCATGTTTTGCAGTATTTGCATTACGGATTCTTGTAAGCATATCTGCGATTGGATCGCTCATAGTCATTTTGAAATTGCCTCCTTCCTTATTTTACCAGCTTGCTTTTCTAACGCCTGGGATCTGACCCTTGTATGCTAATTCACGGAAGCAGATTCTGCAGATTCCGTATTTTCTTAAATAAGCATGTGGACGACCACAGATTCTGCAACGATTGTATTCTCTTGAAGAGAATTTTGCAGGTCTCTGCTGTTTGATCTTCATTGAAGTCTTTGCCATGGATTATTCCTCCTACTATTTTGCAAATGGCATATTGAATAATGTCAAAAGTTCACGGGCTTCTTCGTCTGTCTTAGCGGTAGTAACGAAAATTACGTCCATACCTCTTACCTTGTCAACTTTATCGTACTCAATCTCAGGGAAAATAAGCTGTTCCTTGATGCCAAGAGCGTAGTTCCCTCTGCCGTCAAATGCGTTAGGATTTACACCTCTGAAGTCACGNNACGTACACGAGGAAGTGCAAGGTTGATCAGACGATCAGCAAATTCATACATTCTCTGGCCGCGTAAGGTTACTTTGCAGCCGATTGGCATACCTTCTCTGATTTTGAAGTTAGCAACTGATTTTTTAGCCTTTGTTAAGACTGCCTTCTGACCGGAGATGATTTCTAAATCTCTTACTGCAGAGTCTAAAATCTTGGCATTTTCCTTTGCTTCACCAATACCCATATTGATGACGATCTTATTTAACTTCGGCACTTCCATGACGTTCTTATATCCAAATTTCTTGACCATACCTTCTACGATCTCTGTCTGGTATATCTCTTTTAATCTAGCCAATTTTTATTCCTCCTCTCCGAATTAATCAATTACTTTACCGGTTGCTTTTGCAACGCGGACTTTTTTGCCGTCTTTTATCTCAAAACCAACTCTGGTTGCTTTTCCGTCAACAACAAGCATTACATTAGAGATATCAAGTGCAGCTTCCTTCTGAACAATACCACCCTGTGGGTTGCCTGCGCCTGGTTTCACATGCTTTGTAATCATGTTAATACCTTCCACTACCACTCTGTTATTCTTCGTATCTATGTGAAGAATCTTGCCCTGTTTGTCTTTATCTTTTCCTGCGATAACCTTTACCAGGTCGTCTCTTTTAATTTTATGCACAGTCCGACACCTCCTTATAATACTTCCGGAGCTAAGGAAACAATCTTCATAAACTGCTTCTCTCTTAACTCTCTGGCAACCGGTCCAAAGATACGAGTTCCTTTTGGAGTCTTGTCATCTTTGATAATTACGGCAGCATTCTCATCGAACTTGATATAAGAACCGTCTTTGCGTCGTGCGCCCTTAACGGTGCGTACAACAACGGCCTTTACAACGTCGCCCTTTTTAACAACACCACCAGGCGTTGCATCTTTTACGCTGGCAACGATAACATCACCAATATTAGCATATCTTCTTGTAGAGCCGCCCATAACACGGATACAAAGAATCTCTTTTGCACCGGTATTGTCGGCAACCCTTAATCTGGTTTCCTGCTGAATCATACCTGTTACTCCTTCCTGGAAATAAATTATTTCGCTCTTTCGATAACCTCAACAAGTCTCCATCTCTTGTCTTTTGACAACGGTCTTGTTTCCATTACTTTTACTGTATCGCCCATATTGCAATCGTTTTTCTCATCATGGGCTTTTAATTTATACGTTCTTTTTACGATCTTGCCGTATAAAGGATGTTCTACATGGTCTTCAATCGCTACAACGATGGTCTTATCCATCTTGCTGCTCACAACCTTACCAGTACGGGTTTTTCTAAGATTTCTTTCCACGTTCGGTATTCTCCTTTCGAGTTTTGGCCCTGGCGGCCGAATCTATAAGTTTACACACGCTCGTGTGTGTCGTGTTTTTTTTAAAACCGCAACTTAAGCTAATTTAGCCTTCTCAGTTATAACAGTCTGAATTCTGGCAATGTTCTTGCGTACCTCTTTAATCCTGCTTGTGTTGTCAAGCTGGTTGGTCGCGTTCTGGAATCTTAAGTTGAAAAGTTCTTTCTTTGCAGCTACTAATTCTTCATTCAGTTCTGCAGCTGATTTACCTTTTAATTCTTCAACATACTTATCAATTTTCACTGTCATTCACCGCCTTCTAAATCTGCTTTAGCAGCAATCTTACACTTGCACGGTAACTTATGCATAGCAAGACGTAATGCTTCACGTGCTGTTTCTTCAGGTACTCCAGCGATTTCGAATAATACACGGCCTGGCTTTACTACTGCTACCCAGTATTCCAGAGCGCCCTTACCGGAACCCATACGGGTTTCTGCTGGTTTTGCTGTTACAGGTTTATCCGGGAAAATCTTGATCCAGACTTTACCGCCACGCTTGATATAACGGGTCATTGCAACACGGGCAGCCTCAATCTGGTTAGATTTAATCCAGCATGGTTCCATGGAAACTAAACCAAACTCACCGTTGCTGATGGTATTGCCTCTTAACGCTTTACCAGCCATGGATCCACGGAACTGTTTACGACGTTTAACTCTTTTAGGCATTAACATTATTTTCCGCTCCCTTCCTTGTTTCCTTTAGTTGGAAGTATTTCGCCATTGTAGATCCATACCTTAACACCGATCTTACCGAAGGTTGTATCTGCTTCAGCGAAACCATAGTCAATATCTGCTCTAAGTGTCTGTAACGGAATGGTTCCTTCGCTGTAGAACTCAGTACGAGCCATATCAGCACCGCCAAGACGTCCTGCAACTGCAGTCTTGATGCCCTTTATGCCAGACTTCATGGAACGGCCCATGGTGGACTTCATAGCCCGGCGGAAGGATACACGGTTTTCTAACTGCTGTGCGATGGATTCAGCTACTAACTGAGCGTCTTTATCAGGTCTTTTGATTTCCTTGATGTCAACAAATAACTTTTTATCTGTAAGCTTCTGAACTTCAGCTTTTACTTTTTCAATCTCAGATCCGCCCTTACCGATAACAACACCCGGTTTTGCAGTGTGAATTATAACTTTCACACGGTCAGATGCTCTCTCAATTTCAATATCAGAAATGCCAGCGCTGTATAATTTCTTCTTAAGGAACTTTCTGATCGCATAATCTTCAACCAGGTTATCTGCGAAATCAGCTTCAGCATACCATTTTGAGTTCCAGTCTTTAATAACACCGACTCTTAAGCCGTGTGGATTAACTTTCTGTCCCATTATTTGCCTCCTTATCTTTCATTAAGCACGATGGTGATGTGGCTCATTCTCTTTTCGATCCTGTAAGCGCGGCCCTGTGCTCTCGGTTTTACTCTTTTCATTGTCGGTCCCTTGTTTGCAAAGCATTCCTCTACATAAAGTTTTGCAGGGTCCATACCATTGTTATTCTCAGCGTTAGCAACTGCTGATTTTAATATTTTCTCGATTAAAGTAGAAGCATATCTGGGATTGTACGTCACAATACCAAGTGCTGTCATAACGTCTTTGCCTCTGATGGCATCTAATACGAAGCATGCTTTCTGAACAGAAACCCTAGCATAGGATAACTTTGCTGATGGTCTGGTGTCCTTCACGGCATTTCTTTCTCTTTTAATCTGGCTTCTATGTCCCTTAGCCATTGGTGAATCCTCCTTTCAACTTAAACGCCCCTGGGAATCCGGAAGAATGCCCGGAGGAGTTTGCTTCTATCTACTTACGGCCTGATTTTTTCTCGTCCTTACCATGTCCTCTGTAGGTTCTTGTGGCAACAAATTCACCCAGCTTATGTCCAACCATATCCTCTGTAACATATACCGGAACGTGCTTTCTGCCATCGTGAACTGCAATTGTATGTCCAACCATCTGCGGAAAGATTGTAGAACGGCGAGACCAGGTCTTAATTACCTGTTTCTGTCCTGCTGCGTTCATAACATCTACTTTTTTCAGTAAATGCGCATCTGCAAATGGTCCTTTTTTAAGTGAGCGAGCCATAGATTCTAACCTCCTTTAATTATTTAACGGTCTTTCCATCTCTTCTTCTAACGATCAGTCTGTTAGATTGCTTGTTTTTCTTTCTGGTCTTTAAGCCAAGCGCAGGTTTGCCCCATGGTGTACTTGGACCTGGGCGTCCGATACCGGTCTTGCCTTCACCACCACCGTGAGGATGGTCATTAGGGTTCATTACGGAACCACGTACTGTAGGTCTGAAGCCCATGTGACGTTTTCTACCAGCTTTACCGATGTTGATTAAGTTATGATCTCCGTTGCCTACAACGCCGATAGTAGCTCTGCAGTTGATTGGAACCATTCTCATTTCGCCGGAAGGTAAACGAAGGGTTGCATATTTGCCTTCTTTTGCCATTAACTGAGCTGCATTTCCTGCGGAACGAACCAACTGTCCGCCTTTTCCAGGATAAAGCTCAATGTTGTGAACCTGAGCACCAACCGGGATCTGGCTTAATGGTAAGCAGTTGCCAACTTTTGCTTCTGCCATCTCACCGCTCATAACCTTCATGCCGTCTGTCAAACCAGCCGGAGCAAGGATATAAGCCTTTGTACCATCTTCATAGCAGATCAGCGCGATGTTAGCAGTTCTGTTTGGATCGTATTCGATACCAATAACAGTTGCTGCAATGCCGTCTTTGCTGTTTCTCTTAAAGTCGATGATTCTATATTTTCTCTTAACGCCGCCTCCGCGATGTCTTACCGTGATCTTACCCTGGTTATTACGGCCGGCTGTCTTATTGATTGTCTTGCTGATTAAGGACTTCTCAGGAGCTGACTTTGTGACTTCGCCGAAATCAGAACCGGTCATGTGTCTTCTGGAAGGGGTATATGGGTTATACTTTTTAATTCCCATGATATTTCTCCTTTCTTCTTTATTGTCCATGCTTTTGGACATAAAGGTATGCCATTGGCGCTTCTGCTTTATTCCCGCGTTCCCGGGGCATAAAGACCAGTAGTGCAACGCCGCCTAGCGTATCTCAATTATCGTGATATAATGTTCATCACATAGAAAACTGAAAACCGTTTACGCCGGGCTCGAATGAATTCTCACCAAGCGCCCCGATCTTACAGTCCTTCGAAGATTTCGATGTCTTTGCTGTCAGCTGTCAGCTGAACGATAGCCTTCTTTGTCTTAGAAGTCTTACCAAAAGTTGTACCTCTTCTTTTGGTCTTTCCGTCTAAGTTCATGGTGTTCACGCTGGCAACCTTTGTACCTGGGAACATCTTTTCAACAGCTTCTTTGATCATAGCCTTATTAGCATCTGTGTGCACAATAAATGTGTACTTCTTGGACGTCATAGCGTTCATGCTCTTCTCAGTTACTACAGGCTTCTGGATTACGTCGTAATACTTAATTTCTGCCATTATGCGTACACCTCCTCGATTGCTGCAACAGCAGTCTTGGTAGCAACAACTGTGTTGTACTTTAAGATATCGTATACGTTGATGGTGTTAACGAAAGCAGTCTTAATAGCAGTGATGTTTCTAGCGCTCATTACTGCGTTTGTACTGTCGTCGCCAACAACTACAAGAGCTTTGGATACCTTTAAGTTATTTAAAACAGTCTGGAATTTCTTTGTCTTGATCTCATCAAACTTTAACTCGTCAACAACGATGAACTTGTTGTCATTTACTCTGCTGGTCAGAGCGGATTTAAGAGCAAGTCTTCTTTCCTTCTTGTTAAGTCTGATTGTATAATCTCTTGGTGCAGGAGCAAAAACAACTCCACCGCCTGTCCACTGAGGAGATCTTGTTGAACCCTGTCTTGCATGACCGGTTCCTTTCTGCTTCCACGGTTTTCTTCCGCCGCCAGATACTTCTGCACGTGTCTTTGCTTTCTGTGTGCCCTGGCGCTTATTTGCAAGCTGGCTTACGACTGCCATGTGTACGAGATGCTCATTTACATCTACACCGAACACTGCATCGTTTAACTCTACTGTGCCAACTTCTTTACCTTCCATATTGTAAACAGATACGTTTGCCATCTGTATGATCCTCCTTTCTGATAAAAGCATTATTTAGATGCTTTTACTGTTTCCTTGATTGTTACTAAAGACTTCTTAGGTCCTGGTATAGCACCCTTAACCAGAATCAGGTTGTTTTCTGCATCAACCTTAACGATTTCGAGGTTCTGGATTGTTACCTTCTTGTTACCCATCTGGCCAGGCATCTTTTTGCCCTTGAATACCTTGCTGGGATCAGAAGCTGCACCGTTGGAACCTGCATGGCGGTGGAACTTGGAACCGTGAGCCATAGGTCCTCTGGACTGTCCGTGTCTCTTAATAGCACCCTGGAAACCTTTACCTTTGGAGATTGCGGTTGCATCGATCTTGTCGCCTGCTGCAAAGATCTCAGCTTTGATTTCATCTTTTACAGAATACTGGTCAACATTCTCAAGCTTAAACTCTCTTACGTATCTTTTGTAAGATACACCGGCCTTATCAAAATGGCCCTTAATTGGCTTGCTGACAAGCTTTTCTCTCTTATCAACGTAACCAACCTGTACTGCACTGTAACCATCGTTCTCAACAGTCTTAACCTGTGTTACTACACAAGGACCTGCCTGAAGAACTGTTACCGGAGTTAAGACTCCGTTCTCATTGAAGATCTGTGTCATTCCGACTTTGGTAGCTAAAATACCCTTCTTCATGTTTTTACCTCCTGTTTGTTAATTCTACAGCGGATTGCTTTCGCAATCATCCTAGAACAGCCCAATATACGTGGAACACTATGACTCCGCCTGGCGGAGATGTTGATTCCTTACAGGAAAAAGTGTTGCTTCTATATTAAAACCCTTCAGGACATGCATGGAACAATTTCCATAATGGTTCTGATGAAGATTATTTATTCTTCATCTTGATATCGATGTACACACCTGCCGGCATTTCCAGTCTGGATAATGCATCAACAGTCTTCTGGCTTGGTGTAATGATATCAATGAGTCTCTTATGCGTTCTCTGCTCGAACTGCTCTCTTGAATCTTTGTATTTGTGGACCGCCCTTAAGATAGTTACCACTTCCTTCTTGGTTGGTAACGGCACCGGTCCGCTCACTTTAGATCCTGTCTTTTTTACAGTGTCGATGATCTTGCCCGCAGACTGATCAACCAACTGATGATCATACGCTTTTAATGTGATTCTCATTACTTGACTTGCCATAAAAAAAGTCGCCTCCTTTTCGCACTTAGTAGAAGTACGACAAGCGGTGACTGTACACGTTCCCGTGTGTGTCCTTCAGGATCACACACTGACCTCCTGTTTAAATAAACAGAACTTTAAATTGTACAGTGACTTGTCGCCAGTTTCCTAACTTGACATTCGCTCCACGGAAAACCTGCTTTTATAAGCAGCAACCTCACGTTTCACAGCTATCATGCCACAGCCTTTGTATAATAACATATTTTTTTTTACATTGCAAGCATTTTTTTCAAAAAAATGGCGTAAAATCTGATTTTCCAGGTTTCACGCCATTGATCGCTCTTTTCCTAATTCCAGGCCGGTTCTGTAGGGGTTCTGCCCTCTCCGCTTGGGTTTTCATCATCTACCTTTAATAAATTCCCGTTGCCCCCGGTCTTATACTTCACTCCATCGGAATTCTTTACCGTGGTACTTTTGGCCACCTTGCCGGA
This sequence comes from Hungatella sp. UBA5982, assembly GCA_002429965.1. Lineage (GTDB taxonomy): Bacteria > Bacillota > Clostridia > Lachnospirales > Lachnospiraceae > Lacrimispora. The sequence continues at coordinate 28,181 of DJBG01000041.1, read as the reverse complement.
AGTATTCACCACATAGGTCGTGGTAGTGCTTCCTGTAGGAATCGCAATGGCTTCATATTTGGTTCCTTCATCCGCACACTGAAGCTTTCCCATATAATAGAGGGAACCATCCTTAACTCCGGTATAACCGCGGCCGCTGTCACTGAAATAATAGGTGGCATCGCTGCCGTCTCCCTCGATTACCTTTACCTTGCCCTTTTGCATGGTGCTGGCTTTCTTATCCCCGAAATAGAATGCCGTGTATTCTGAAGTATTTCCAATCATCACCTTCTGCAGTCCATATACAGGATTGCCCAGGCTATTAAACAAATAGGTTTTATCATTAATTTTAGTTATATTCTGAGTGGTGGCATTTCCTTCCTTCGGACCGGTCTTTGGAACACCTGAACTTGAAAAATAAAACCATTCCACGCTCTCTTCATAACCGGAAATATCCTGAGGCGGTTCCACGGAATACCAGCCCACTCTCAGCTTTCCATTGCTGTCATAATATTTATAATTCTGGATTTCATACTCGGCATTTTCAATTCCGACGTTCTTCCAGCCGGTCTGAAGCGCTCCGTCTGAGTCAAAGCAATAAGCAACTCCGTCAATCTTATAGGAAGCATAATCCCCGGACACATCCTTTGGAGCATACTTTTTGCCGCTGTCATTAAAATAATACCAGGATTTTCCGTCGTCATTATCCCCAGGAGTGACACGGTCTCCGTCGTAATTGCTGTCCGGTGAGAAAAGCTTCTGCCAGCCGGTGCGCATGGCTCCGTCGGTTCCGCAATAATACAGGTTATCAAGGACCCATCCGGTCTGCATCTCACCATTGGAATCAAAGTAATACCACTTGTTATTAATCTTAGACCAATTGTCCATAATAGCTTTTCCGCTGCTGCCGAAATAATACCACTTGTACTGGGAATTGCCTGAATCCTGGAACTTCATCCACTTATCCGTGACCAGGATTCCGTTGGAGTCCATATAATAGGTGTTTTCCACCCAGGTATTTACGGCCATCTCACCATTGCTGTTTAGATAACGCCAAAGGTTGTCCGCTCCCTTTTTCCAGGTATTTGTAACTTTGCTTCCGCTTTCATCTTTATAAATCCATGCATTCCCCGAACCAGACTGTTCCCAACCAGCCCAAGCTTCCATGGATAAAGTACCAATTGCCAGCATAGCCGCAGCAGCTAACACAATGAGACCTTTTCTTTTCATATCTTCACTCCTTACAGGGATTTCCTTTTTTGCTAATATTTATTTTAACAATTAATCTAAGATTATTCAACTGTTTTAATCTTTCAATTCTATTACGAATTTATTTCCCCTGCTTTTTTAGCATCTTTACTTCAAAAATGAACAGTAAATGGAGATTTCCGTCATGGTAAATTTCCTCGGCCTTCAAAAGATAGAATTGTTTGCAGACTAATAGGACGGAGTTCTGTACAATACAGAACTCCGTCCTATAAAGCTACTTAATTAAAAGCTCCTGCATTTCCTGAAACCAAAGCTTTTAAATTCTTTTTAGGTCAATTACAGCGATTGTTACAGCCCCAGTTACCACAACATCGATTGCACCGGTTGCAACAACCCTGATTACAGCTATTATTACAGCTATTATTACAGCCCCAGTTACAGCCGTTGCTCCAGCCCCAGTTGCAGCCATTGTTACAGCCCCAGTTGCAGCCATTATTACAGCCCCAATTGCATCGGTTGAAGCAGCCATTATTGATTCCACAGTTCCACCCGCAGCCGCAGTTACCGGCAGTGAATCCTATATTAAAACAACACATAAATTTTACACCTCATTATTTAAAATTATACTATATTATATAGGACAAAAGACAAGGTGTGATTACAGCCCGTTTACCAGCAATTCTCACGTACTTGACGCTCCCGGCTCCATCCAGTATAATCAAGGAAGTTCAAATTGGAATCATTTGAGAAAACTACTATTATCTATTTATGGAAAGGGCGGCACCAATTATGTGGATTGCAGACGGCTGGAAAGATTATGAAGTGATAGACTGTTCAGAAGGAGAAAAGCTTGAACGCTGGGGAAATTATCTCCTTGTTCGTCCTGACCCACAGGTTATCTGGTCCACTCCCAGGACAGAAAAAGGCTGGAAGAAGATGAACGGCCACTATCACCGGAGCGTAAAGGGCGGCGGCGAGTGGGAATTTTTCAATCTTCCGGAACAATGGACAATCAGTTATAAGGATTTAACCTTTCAATTAAAGCCTTTCAGTTTTAAGCATACAGGTCTTTTTCCTGAGCAGGCAGCAAACTGGGACTGGTTCAGTGAAAAAATAAAACAGGCCGGACGGCCTGTAAAAGTACTTAACTTATTCGCCTACACCGGAGGAGCTACCCTGGCAGCGGCAAAAGCCGGAGCTTCTGTCACTCATGTAGATGCGTCCAAGGGAATGGTCGGCTGGGCCAAAGAAAATGCCCGTTCCTCCAATTTAGAATCCGCTTCTATCCGCTGGATCGTGGATGACTGTGTAAAATTCGTTGAAAGAGAAATCAGAAGGGGAAGCCATTACGATGCGATCATTATGGATCCTCCTTCCTATGGAAGAGGACCAAAGGGTGAAATCTGGAAAATAGAAGATGCCATTCATCCTCTTGTTCAATTGTGCGCCCAGCTTTTATCCGAGAAGCCGCTGTTTTTCCTTATCAATTCCTATACCACAGGATTGGCTCCTTCCGTATTAANNACCTACATGCTTTCCATTGAGGTGAAGCAAAAATACGGTGGTGCTGTCCAGTCAGGGGAAATAGGGCTTCCGGTAACAAGCACCGGTCTTCTCCTGCCCTGCGGCGCATCCGGCCGATGGTCGGCGGATGCTTAAAACTCGTTCAGCGCCCACCGTTTAACAGACGCCACAGGCCCGGAAGAAAATGTCTTAAAAACCGACCGATCTGATAACTGAAGAAAACACAAAAAAGCGGCATGAGCAGAAAAAGTCCAAACGGCACTGCCGAAACAGTCGGGAGCAGCAATGCTCCCGTTTTGTTCATCAGCCTTACCATGGCAAAGTGAGTGGCGTACAGAAAAAAATTCTGCTTCATCCATTCCTTTGCCTCTATCAGATGCCTTTCCGGTACCATGGNNGAGGCAGCCATCTCCCCTTTGATATCTCCTGGAAAATCAACCCAATGAAGAAAAAAGGCTGCGATAAGAACCGCTGCACCTGCTTCAAGGTATTTTAAATTCCAGAGCCCTTCTACGATCTTTTTCCCATGTACGGCTGCAAAGGCGCCGAAAGAATAATAAAACAGGGCATCCAAATTTAAAAAGGGAAGTACACCTCCCATATAGATTGCCGCCAAAATTCCCGCTAGAAACAAACTTCCTGTTACCTTCCGCTTCACAATGATATAAATAAGGGGAGCCAGAAGGATCAACTGGATCAATTGGTTTAAATACCAGAATACATAATTATACGTATAATGAAGGACCGATTCCGCTGCCATGGAAAATGTAAAAGGAACTTTTCCCTTTCCAATAACATCAGAAAGCACCGGGATACGGCTGCCGATGACATATCCAAGATAATAAAGGAAATTCCATAGGATATAGGGGACCAACACACTCCGTATCCTGGAATTCCACTTTACCCAAAGGCGGTCTAAGGTAAAGCCGCGAAAGAAAAGATAGGAAGAAATCAGGAAGAAACCCGGTACGGCAATCTGTGCTACCGAGCCTCCTAAAAACCGTTCCATCCAGTCTGTCTTGTAAGCCAGCCTTGTGCTGCCTAAGAACAGCACTGCGTTGTAGGAGTGGACCCATATGACCAGAAAACTATATAGAAATGTAAACCATGTGATTTTATTTCGAAAATATTTTTCTTCCATGAAAGCCCTCCTCTCTGCATTTTTATATTTTATCACAGGACAAGAAGCTTTATCAAACTATTTTCATCAAAACAATTCTGATTGGTCAAATGAAGTATTTCATAGATACTTTAACCAAAAAATGTAAAATTTTCAAATTTTTCACATGTTTTTCCAACCTACTGCGTAGGGTATATGGTATAATAGGAACAATTTCAAAGATTGTTTTATATATAAGGAGATAGAAACCATGAAAAAAATAACTCGCGCTGCCTGTCTGATCCTAGCCCTCCTTCTAGCAGGCCTGCCCTTTTTTAACAGCCCCGATTCCGGGAAAGGATTTAATAAGACCTTAACCAGCGCACTTCAGACATATTCTTCCGACAGTGGACAAGCCCTGCAGACTATGGCCCTTGGCCCCGGCCTTGTAAACTTATCTCCCTCGGATGAATTTTCCACTTACCAGTGGGGATTAAAAAATGACGGAGAATTCCGTCTGATAGAGCTAAAATCCAGATTCAAATCCGTTGATAATATTTACGATGGGCGGAAATCTAAAGACGGGGCTTTAAAACCCGGCCCCGGAGATTATGAATCTACAGTGATCGGCGCTGTTACGGGAATTGATATTAACATACAGCCTGCATGGAAGCTTTATGNNTGACCAGGGTGAAAACAAGCGTTCCGTCATTGTTGCCGTCATCGATACCGGCATTGACATCAATCATCAGGAGCTTAAAGATGCCATATGGACCAATCCCGGAGAGATTGACGGCGATGGAGTCGATAACGACGGCGACGGATATGTGGATGATGTTCACGGCTGGAATTTTTATTCCGGGAACAACCAGGTCTTTACCGGCAGCGAGGACAGCCATGGAACCCATGCGGCAGGAACCATCAGCGCCGCACGCGGATCCTACGGCATTGCCGGGATCACGGATAATAACTACGTAAAGATCATGCCCTTAAAGGCCCTTGGAGGCGAAGACGGGCTGGGGTCACCGGATGCCGTGATCCAGGCCATTCATTATGCCGAAGCACACGGGGCTTCCATCTGCAATCTGAGCATGGGTACCACTGCTTACAGTGAAGAACTGGCCCTGACTATGAAAAATTCCAAAATGCTGTTTGTGGTTTCCTGCGGAAACGGCGGGATCTCCGGGCTTGGATATGATACAGATACCTACCCTGTTTATCCGGCTTCCCTCCCATATGACAACATCATTTCCGTGGCAAACCTCCTGTTTGACGGAAGCTTAAGCAAGGATTCCAACTATGGTGCAAACAGCGTTGATATCGCCGCCCCTGGAAGCTACATTTTAAGCACGGTTCCAGGAAACGCCTACGGTTTTATGAGCGGCACTTCCATGGCAGCTCCCATGGTAACAGGTGTGGCCGCTATGCTCTATTCCTACCGGAAAGACATTTCTCTGACTGATGTGAAAAATATTCTTTTAAATTCCAGCAGGAAGCTGGATGCGCTTACAGGAAAGACGGTGAGCGGAGGCCTTTTGGATGCCTATGCCGCCCTGACCTGGCAATAAAACAAAAAGACAGGAACGCTGTTTTGCATTGGCTGATAAAAATTATAAATGTAAAAAAGTCTGTAACCCGGTTTCACCAATGGTTACAGACTTTTTTAATAGTTATATCAGCTTTACCCCAAGCCCCTTTTGAATATAGGGCAAATATTTCATATGAGAGTCATGTACCTGTCCGATGACATTTACCCTGTCCTCTCCGGGCATATCAACTCTGGCAATTTCAAGTTCTCCCATATACCTTAAATAATTAACATTGGAGATACAGATACTTCCCTGCTTCCTTACTTGTGACTGATTCTCATGATCAGGCTTGATTTCCTGCTTATATTGTCTTGATTCCTGGGAACGGAAAACGTATTCGCTGGAATCCGGCCTGTCATGATGGATGGTNNTGTCTCTTACAAATTCATAGGAAGGAAGTATGTCTGCCTTAAGCTCCACATAATCATGGCTTAAGCATTGAATATCCTTCCAGTCCTTTTCTTCCACATCCACATCACCGGTCAGAACCACATCACAGGAACCTTCATAATAAAGCTCCAGCATGTTCAAAAGCACCTGGTCTTTCCTCCCCCGGTGTTCCTCCACCGTGGGAAGGCCCTCAAACAAAGGTCCTCTCAGCTCCAGATTTCCAGGCACAAAGGCCATGGTAGTAAAGCCAAGATATTGAAGCCTCTGATTCATTTCCTTTGTCCGTTTTAAGGACAGAGCCGTGAACTGCTTGGGATAAAAATTATGGCATGCTGTAAATCTGGTAAAATCAGCCCCATACTTTTTCCACTCCAAAAGTTCTTCCTCCATAATGGTGGAGGCATTAAATACCACATAGAAGTCCTTGGAAATCTCTACTGTCTCTTTTGCATCAAAGCCATAATCAAGGCGGACATGGGTGATTCCAAGCACCTTCAGCTCTGCAATGCTTTCTGTTCCAAGCTTTTCTAAGGTTTCCGGGCCAACATCCACAATGAGATTTAACCCGCCTTCCCTGCACATGCCCAGAAGCTTTTGCACATCAGAACGGTAATCAACTCCTGTTTCCTCAGGAATGTGGAGTGAAGTAAACGCATATTTCACTCCGCTCTTTACCGCTTTTTTTATTAAGCGTTCATTTTTTTCCATTCCGCTTGAAAAATAGATTGAAATTCCTGTATTCATTTATTCTCCATATACCTCGTTGATTCTGTCTTCATCTACTCCGAAGAAATAGGTTACCAGGAAGCCGCCTGCATAAGCAATGAGCATGGATATTATGTAGCCTACCTGCTGTCCCGGCTGAACAATCAGTAAACCAAACAAACCGGATACGCCCTGGGATACGGTACCAATGTGCATGAGAGCTGCAACAGCTCCTCCAAATCCTGCACCGACACAGGCTGTGATAAAGGATCTGCCAAGAGGCAGAGTTACCGCATACATCATGGGCTCTCCGATTCCAAGAATACCTACTGGTATGGAATCCCGAATATATCTCTTTAACTTTACGTTCTTTGTCTTTACATACAATGCGATACCGGCACCCACCTGTCCGCCGCCTGCCATCATAAGGATCGGAAGGAGATAGTTGATACCTTTTGTTGCTCCTGCAGGGTCATTTAACAGGGCATGGATCGGGGTCAAGGCCTGGTGTAAGCCTACTGCTACCAGAGGAAGGAAACCTGCTGATAAAATGTATCCGCCCACAACGCCCATTTTTTCATATACAAAGCTTAAGGTGGCAAAGATCACCTTTGTTAAACCTGCACCCAGAGGCTGAATTACCAGCAGTGCAACGATACCTCCAATGATAAGCACTAAAAGAGGGCTTATAAAGGTATCAATTAAGTCAGGCATACGTTTTCTGATATTCTTTTCAAGGTAGGCAAAGAACGCACCTGCAATCAGAGCCGCTAAAAGTCCGCCGGAAGCCGGATTAAATGCCGTATTCGTAATAGGAAGAAGAATCTGGGCATCATTTACCGTTGCAAGCAGGGGCATACCCGGATTGGCAATGGACATGGCACCAGCAATCGCTCCAAGAACTCCTGAACCGCCGAATTCCTTTGCAGCATTGTATCCAACCAGAATAGGCAGGTAAGCAAACAGCGCCCAGCCCATCGTACGGATGCATTGATACCACCATACTCCTGAAAGTGCTCCACCGGTAGAAACATTAATAACATTACAGATACCATTGATCAAGCCTGCTGCAATGATGCCGGGAAGCAGCGCTACGAAAATATTAGAGATCTTCTTTAAAAATCTCTGCACCGGCTTATCATATTTCGCCTTTTGAAGAGCCTTATTTTCCTTTGCAACCTCATTAATATTCTGATCCGGGCCATTCTCAGCCTGGCCTTTTGCAAGCCCTGTAAGCTTATAAAATTCGTCCAATACCTTATTTACTTTCCCCGGTCCAAATACAATCTGGAGCGTGTCACTCTCAACCACTCCAAGAACTCCCTCTACCTTTTTCACACCTTCAATATCGGCCTTAGATGTATCCCTTAAACCGACACGAAGCCTTGTCATGCAGGCAGCATTGGAAGTTATGTTCGCTTTTCCCCCAAGCAGCGTTAATAATTGTTCACTGATTTGCTTGTAATTCACGATAATCCTCCTTCATAAATGTATTTTGTTACTTAAAATAACCCTTGAAACTCTTTTCTTTTATCTCAAAGCCTCTCGGATCTTCCCTACGGCTTGTGATAACTTCTGTCTTGCATCCTCTGGGGCACAGTCCAGCAATATCATGGTTATAGCAGTTTTAACATGTCCTTCTGCCAGCTTTAATACCTTTTCGGCCGCTTCCCTGGTGCAGCCTGTTGCTGTCATCACAATGTTCTGTGACCTCACCACCAGCTTTTCATTGCTCTGCTTTACATCCACCATAAGATTTTCATAGGCTTTCCCGATTCCAACCATGCTTCCTGTTGAAATCATATTGAGGATCATCTTCTGTGCTGTTCCTGCCTTTAATCTGGTTGATCCTGTCAATACCTCAGGTCCGGTCACCGGTTCAATGGCAAGCTTTGCTTTTTTACCTACATCAGATCCTTTATTACATGAAATGGCCACGGTGTGACATCCTGTTTTATTCGCATAATCAAGACCGTAGATTACATAGGGCGTTCTGCCAGATGCCGCCAGGCCGATCACAATATCTTCTGAAGTAAGGCCGATCTCCTTTAAATCTGCCTCACATAAAGTCTCACTGTCCTCAGCTCCTTCTACCGCCTCTACAAAAGCTTTGTCCCCGCCTGCGATCAAGCCTACCACCAGTTCCCTGGGAACGCCGAAGGTGGGCGGACATTCTACCGCATCCAGTACTCCCAGACGACCGGATGTCCCTGCGCCAATATATATGATACGGCCCCCTGCTTTCAGGCTGTCTGTTGCCCATTCAATCGCTGTGGCGATCTGGGGGAGCACTTCCTCCACGGCTTTTACAGCCTTTTCATCTTCCTGGTTCATGATGGCCGCAATTTGAAGCGGTGTCATTTCATCCAGGTTCATGGTATCCGGATTTCGGGACTCTGTTGTCAGCACTGACAAATCAATCATGCTCTGTACTTCCTTTCTTCTGTATATAATTTTTAGTAAATTTGCTCATACACACTTCATAATTTCGATTAACATAAGCAGTAAAAAAAATGTCTATTACATTTAATTGTGAAATACGGGAAGACATGGCGCCGCTTCGGTGTATCAGCTCTGTTGCCGCAACGGGAAGGACGAAATCAGCCTCCGAAGCCAGTTCCGATTCCACTGCCCTTGTTATAGCAATCACCTTTGCCCCATTTCCCTTCGCTTCCTTCATACATTGAAGTATTTCTTCCGTAAGTCCTGAGTAACTGATGGCAATAGCCAGGTCGTCTTTCCTTAAATTTCTGGCAGCCAGCAGTTGTGTATGCCAGTCATCACAGACATTGCATAGCACATCAGCCCTAAGGAGCTTCAAGTATAAATCTCTTGCAGCCAAAAGGGAGGTTCCAAGTCCAAATAAGGTAACGCTTCTGCTGTTTTCCAGCAGCTTCACACATTCTATTACAACCTTAGGTTCAATCAGCTTTTGGGTGGTTTCCAGGGATTCAATATTTTTCTTTGTGACCTTATAAATAATATCCTCTATGGAATCTTCCCGTGTGATCTTCTGAAACGCAATATCCCTGCTCTCCCGGAATAATGCCACCTCATAAGCAAGGGTATTCTGAAAATCCTTATATCCTTTACAGCCCAGCTTTTTGCAAAGCCTTACAACGGTTGCCGGAGATGTATAAGTTTCCCTGGCAATCTCCTTAATACTCTTTCGGAGGACTGATTCAGGATTTTTGTGCAGTCTTTTCATCAGCTCTTTTTCCGCTTCTCCCGCATCCTGGAGATAGCTGTCAATCCTTACAAGTAGACCCTTCATGCATTTCTTCTCCTTTCTTTAAAGCCAGAAGAAATTTAACATATTTTTTACCTAATATCATTCTAGCTTTGTTGTATCGTTTTTTCAAGATATCCATGGATTTATGAAACTTTTTTTCATACTATGATGTTTTAAAAAGGAATCAATATGTTTATGATCTTTTAGAAGCCCGACGGAATCATTATGTTCCTTCCTTTTATAATATACAAAAAACCGCCTTTAAAATTATTTTAAAGGCGGTTTCCATGCTTGAAAAGCCAAATATTCATGACTCAATTGTCAGTTTTATTTCTCCAGGGATCTCCACCGGAAGTTTGGTACGACATCAGACCATTTCTCAATTCCTATAATGGATTTAGCGAACTCCGTTGATTCCAGTGTGTATTTCTTTTTGTCAATATCCCTGAATACCTGCCAGATTTTACGGCGCCTTGTTGCTACAATGTCATCTCCCCGGTCCATGGAGCATTCCCAAAGTCCGAAGGATAAGCCGCTTCTCACTTCCAGAGGGGCATCCACCTGACGGCTTAAGATATAAGCATCAATATATGGATTGCTGTCAACCATGTAATAGGAATACGCATAAGCGGCAGCCTGAATCTGAGCTACATTGCCTCTTGTCTGGCTAGTTGCCGTAAATCCCTGCTCTGTCAGTATGATGTGGCGCACATGGCCGGTGGGGGATTTTAAGGAATCCTGAGCCATGTAATCCGTCAGAGTGGTAAGGTTCTTAAAGTTAATAACCGGAGAGTTAAAATCATTGGTGATTAATCCGGTCTGCTCATCATCCCAGAATTCCGGTTCTGTCATCGGACAGGGATATGGATGATAGGACAGCCCCCAATCCATCTGCCCCTGTTCATTGGCAATGGAATTAAAGGTATCTACAATCGCTCTTCCGCCGTATTTCAGCTTGTTATCAATCTCATTGTTCCAGTTATAATCCAGGGAGTAATAAACCCTGTCATTGGCACTGGTACTCTTAATGGCCGTGTAGAAAATCCGGAAAGCATCCTGGTAAGCCTGTACGTAGCTGGTAATATCCCGGGATCCCATATGATTCCACTGCTGGTTGTTGATCTCATTCCCAATGATCCAGTTGGATATCTTTCCATGGTTTGGATTGGAACCGCTGTAGCGCTCTGCCAAGAAAGCAGCAATGGCTCTTGTCTGGTCCAGCCCTTCCTGGGTCGCCGGATTGAACATGTAGTAAAATGCATTGGCATTTTTCTTTGTTCCAGGATAGATCAGATTTGGTTCGGCATCATTCCACCCATTCAATATAATGGCAGTTACTGTCATCCCTTTCCCGGATAAAGCACTGATCGTCTCGTCATAGCTTGTGATGGCATTCTTATCAAAATGATAGGTCTTTCCATCGTACTGGTAATCAATTCCCTGGCCCAGGATCTGATGAAAAGAGATATTGGTGGCAACGTGCTTTACGCCTAATTCAAAAGCATCGCCAAGCATGTTAAGCTGAATGTTTAAGCCCTTCTTGGTAAGAGGATCATTAAATGGCTGGGTATTTGCTGCAACCATCTCAGGGTTTGTAATATAATGAGGTTTACTGATTTCAATATATTTTGTTCCATCCCAGACAGCAATGACGAATTTGCTGTAAAGTCTGTCCTGGGCCGTATTACGGTTTAATGGAAATGTAAAGGTAACCCTGTTTCCCGGTGCTGTGGAAGCCGCATAATCCGTTCTGCCGTCAAGATTATTCTGGTAAGGCTGAAGCTCAACCAGGTAGAGGACGCCATCCGTTCCCCCCATATCAGCATTGCTGTCTGCCTGAACCGTCACGCTGTTCTTGTCAGAATTGACCAAACAGGACTGAATCGTTGCCTGCACTCCGGCTGCGCCTACATCTGCCAGCGCAACAAAGGCAGAGGCACAGCATAAAAATGCAGCGGTAAAAAGTCCGGTCATGACTCTGCCTATATTTATTTCCTTCATCTTCGCATCCCTCCATGTTGTCTTAATCAGGTTCCATACAATAATAACCAATTTTCCTGCTTTTTACAATAACGTTTTTATTACGTATTCGTAAACAAACCGTAAGGACCAAATAAATTCCTTTACAATGGTGCTTTCAGCAAGGGGGGGAGCAGGAGAGATTCACATATATTACTTTGGAACGTAATGGCCCAGCTTTCGTAGCCGGTGGTGTTAGCTATGGTGCGCGGCTGCCCGGGACTATATAACTACTGCAAAATAACGGTCATTGGGAAGTATCTTTCATTTAAAAAGCGGATGCGGCATCTTCCTGCCCCATCCGCCTTTTTTATCTGATTTTTCCGGTAACAGCCCACCCTGGCTTATTTGTCGGTATCCAGGGAAAACATTTCCTTATACTTTTTTCCATCAAAGATGTGGTTATACACCAGATATTCATAGTCCATGATCAAGTCCCTGTACGGACTTTCCGGATCCTGTAAAGCCTCCCAGGAATAGTAGGTTCCTTCTTTATTAAAACATCCGATGGGGTGTACCACAGGAAAGGTCTCTTCCATTGTCAGGAGAAACTGCTGATAAGGTGTCATATTGACTCCGGCTCTCTTTAACACCTCTGAGGAAAGATAAATAGCTCCCATTTTCCCCTTTTCCTCTGCCCGTGTCTCATAATTCGTCCAGATCATAAACGGGGTCTGGTACCACATCAGCCGGTCCTTATTCTTCACAAGGTTGCTGGGTGTCCCTGAAATTTCATCAAAAAATTCATCTTCCACACTGGGCTGATGATCCCCGAAAAAAACGATCATAGTAGGCTCCGTGCTTTTCTCAAAATAAGAGATCAAATATTCCAGTGCTTCATCCGACCGCTTCATAAGAGATAAATACTGGTCAGCCTTTGGGTATTTACCCTTCAGTTTTCCGGTCAGCCATACCTCCTGGTCAAAATTATCATACAGGGTCTCATAACCTCCATGATTCTGCATGGTCACATTAAAAAGAAACAGTTTATCCTCCGAATTTTCCTTGGATTCCACCCTTTCTATCAACTTTTCGTAATCCGCACGGTCACTGACATAGTTTCTAAGCAGCTCACTGTCCTCATAATCTTCTATATCCAGAAATTCATCAATCCCCATGTTCCGGTAGCACTCCTGACGATTCCAATTCTCTTTTGGATAAGGGTGCATGGCAACAGTCTCATAGCCCTGGGATTTTAAAGTACTTACAAGACTGTATGTATTGGGCTTGACATTAAACTGGTAAGCAATGCTGTTAGCCGGAAGTAAGGAAACGGAATCTCCCGTAAGAAATTCAAACTCAGAGTTGCTGGTCAAAGAGCCGAATACAGGAACGCTAAGGCTTCCCTTCATCGTATTTTCCTTCAGACTGTTTAAAAAAGGAAAATACTCCTGGTTCGTTTCAAACTCTCCTGCCACTTTTAAATCGGAAAAGCTTTCATTCATAATGCATATAATATTGACCGGCGTTGTNNATTGTCCTCTCTCACAGAATCATAAATCTGCTTTACTTTTGAAAAGCTGTAGCCCTTCGGCTTTTTCTTCACCGCATAATTAAGAGAAACAGCCGTTGAAAGCACATATCCGTATTCCTGATAGGTCTCACCTACCTCCCACATATTGATTTCAAGTCCTTTGTATGGGATTAAGCATGTATAAAACCATAAAATAAAGCTCAGGACAACACCTGTACTTCCCCCGGCAAAAACCAGGCGCTTGTTCCTGCCCTTTACCCTTTTAGGGAATATCAGGGCAAAGATACAGATTGCCTGGACTCCCAGACAGGCAAGGTACATTTCCTCAGTTAAAACAAATTCATAATTTCCTGCCACACTCATGGCGGTCCGAAGAGCCAAAACGTCCCAGATCATGATGGGTCTTCCCCGGAAGCCTAAAACCAGGTATTCTGCTACAGAAACAATATACAGAAAAACTGCTGTAAGCGGGATTCCTATCCTGGTGCTTCCGCTGACAGTAAAAGCAGCAAGATACAACAAGTAGATCCAGCCTATATTTAAAACAGCCATGGACAGGGGGATTGTCGGCAAATTGCCGGTTACATATTCAAACAGAATATAAGATGCGCAGGGAATTAAAAGTATGATGACAGTGGTTATAAACATCCCTGCGGTTTTACACCACTTAAGCAGCCGTTCTCTTATCACTTAAACATCCTCTTTTTCCATATTAGATTGATTTAATGGTACCACAAAGAGACCTTGCCATCAATAGACAATTTATGACAATCCCCTGTTAACTGTACCATCCTTCCACCATGGGCAGCACATCCCAACATCTTTATAACCGGACGGTAGACCGGTATAAGTAAGCAAAAAACACTAATTTATTAACCCATTCATCGGCTTCAAATTAACACTCTGGAATTTACAATTTACTGTATTTTCAATAAACGGTACATGTCTTCCAGGGTTTTTTCCCTCTCCTTAAGATCCGGCCACGCATGAATACCATCGTCATCTTTTCTTGGAATTATATGAAAATGAAAATGGGGTACAGACTGCTGCGCACTTGTCCCGCTGGCATTTAATAAGTTCACTCCGGAATAGCCGCAATGGTCTGCATAGTGGTTTGAGATGGATTTTACAGCATTCATGACATGTCCCAGCATTTCCTCATCACAGTCAAGAATATTAGTTAAATGGGTTTTAGGGATGACGATTGTGTGCCCGTCTGCTTCGTTCCCAATATCCAGAAATGCCAGTGTGTGTTCATCCTCAAATATTTTATAGCTTGGGAGCTCCCCGTTAATTATTTTACAGAAAATGCATTCTTTCATGATATTCTCCCAATTCTCTTTTATTACATAATTTTATCGATAAAGTTAACAGCTTTCAATCTTAATTTAATCTGTTTGTGAATTTTATAAGGAGATGTATCTCCCGGAATAAAATAAAAAAGAGCCAAAGCCCTTTTAATAAAGGCTTCCAGAGTGTAGACAAAGTCAATTTTTAAACATAGGAGTGAATATGCAGTTATAATTATTCAATCCTATGCTTTTTTCCTTCTGTGTAGTATAATAGAGAAAATCAAAATTTATTTGAGGAGGTATTCGCGTTATGGATGATGAACTGAAAATCAAAATGTACTCATTTACATTGGATTGTAAAGACGCGCATGAATTAGCAAAATTCTATGCAGAGTTACTCAAGTGGGAAATAGCGTTTTATGATGAAGAATGGGCATGTGTATGCGCTCCGGGAACGGGTCAGGGGACGTATCCTGGTATATTGTTTCAACAGAATCCAGAGTATAAACCACCTGTGTGGCCGGGAGAGCCCGAGGCGCAACAGCAAATGGCACATCTGGACTTCGCTGTTAATGATTTAGAAAAAGCAGTTCAATATGCAATCCATTGTGGAGCAACAATTGCGAATGAGCAATTTTCTGATAATTGGAGAGTTATGTTTGACCCCGCCGGACATCCTTTTTGCTTATGTCAAATGAAAGACATTTTCGGGAGTGCCCATTTTGCTTTGTTATAGAAATTCATATTTAACAGGGAACAAATAAGACACCAGATATAGCAATGATCTGGTGTCTTGTATTTTTTAAACAATATCTGTATAAAGCAAATTAGAAATATAGTTTGTCTACAGAGCTAAGGGTTTTTCGTGGTTTATAGATTTTTCGGTCCGAATCCCATTGGCAGCAATTCCTTTAAATAAAATATCTTATACTCTTCTCTTCCAGCCGCTAATATAATCCGGAATGTTTCCGGGTCGCAAAACTCCATCATCACCTGACGGCAGACTCCGCAGGGAGCCGTGAGCCCTGTAGGGATTCCCTCTTTTCCTCCAACGATGCAGATAGCTTTAAATTCCTTCTCCCCCTGGCTGACCGCCTTAAAAAAAGCCGTGCGTTCCGCGCAGTTGCTGGGAGTATATGCAGCATTTTCGATATTGCATCCCTGATACAAAGTACCGGCAGCAGATAAAAGTGCCGCTCCCACCTTAAATCCCGAATATGGGGTATACGCTCTGCCCATGGCCTCGAATGCCTGGTCAATCATTTCCTTTACAGGAAGTTCTGTTCCGGCTAAAGCCTCGCTCAGCCCAGCACTTTTTACTGTTTCTTCTTTCATTTCCAGCCTCCTGTCCACCACCCTCTCCCGAAAACCGGAGCCGGGATTTTCTGTAATCTACAATTCCAGGGCGATTTCTATCATTTTTCCAAATCCAAGCTGCCGTTCCTCTGCGCTCAGTTTTTCCTCTCCATAAACAAGATCGGAAATCGTCAGCATGCAGAGAGCTTTTTTCCCGGCCGCAGCTGCATTCATGTATAAAGCCGCCGTTTCCANNCATATTGCGCCACTTGTCATTAACCCCGCTGTCAGCATGATAGAAAATATCACTGGAAAGCACATTGCCTACAACCGCTTTTTTTCCCTGCCTTCCGGCCGCATCCACCGCTTTCGCCAAAAGTTCATAATCGGCAATAGGCGCAAATGTTCCCGGAAGTCCATATTGGTAAGCATAATTGGAATCCGTGCACGCGCCCATGGCGATGACCACATCCATAAGCTCCACTTTATCCTGCAGGGAACCGGCGGAACCAATGCGGATAATCTGGTCAACTTCATAAAAATGATACAGCTCATAGGAATAAATTCCCATGGACGGCATTCCCATTCCGCCTCCCATAACGGAAATTTCCTTTCCCTTATAGGTTCCGGTAAACCCAAGCATATTCCGGACCGATGTTACCTGTACCGGATTTTCCAGATACGTTTCCGCAATATACTTTGCCCGCAAAGGATCCCCCGGCATCAAAACTGTTTTTGCTATTTCTCCTTTTTTTGCCCCATTATGGGGAGTTGGTGTCAACTCCATTTGATTTCCTCCTCTTTTTATGATTCATCCTGCTGTATCATCAGACGGATGGCCTCTACCGCTGTACAGATGGCTCCATCCGTATCATGTACGATGGGATTTTCAAGGCCGAGTCTGGCTCGTTCCTGATTGGCTATTACAAGGAATACGGAACCTGCCCTCACCTTAAGCGCACTTGCCACTATAAACAGAGCTGCCGACTCCATCTCCGAAGCCTTGCAGCCAAGCTTCATCCATGCCTCCCATTTGTCTAAGAGTTCATGGGATACCGGTTTTGTCTCCGGAGAATGCTGCCCATAAAAGGAATCCTTA
Organism: Hungatella sp. UBA5982; assembly: GCA_002429965.1. GTDB lineage: Bacteria > Bacillota > Clostridia > Lachnospirales > Lachnospiraceae > Lacrimispora. The sequence goes on along the minus strand of DJBG01000041.1, from coordinate 11,274 downwards.
CACTGGACAACTCCCACATGATACGGCTTTTCCAGGGCTTTTGCCGCAGCCGCCAGCGCGCCTGTCACTTTAAAGTCCGGGACTGCCGGAAACTCAATGGGCGCGTACTCCCGGCTGGTTCCTTCCATGCGGATTGCTCCGTTTGCAATGACCAAATCTCCGCTTTTCACCTCTACATCCATTCCGCCGCAGGTACCGACGCGGATGAAGGTGTCAGCACCGGACATCACCAGTTCCTCCATGGCAATTGCCGCCGAAGGCCCACCGATCCCCGTAGATGTGACGCTGACCAACTTGCCGTCTAACGTACCGGTGTAGGTCACGAACTCCCTGCTGTCCGCTATCAGCCTGGGATTGTCAAAATACTTTGCTATAAGGGCACAACGCTTGGGGTCTCCGGGCAGAATGACATATCTGCCCACGTCCCCTTTCCCCACCTGGAGGTGATACTGTTTTCCTTCTGTTTCTGAATAATTTGTCATACTTAATCCACCCTTCTCTATATCTCATTCTCATCAATTTTTTCTGCAACCACCGCCTTAATCCGCCGGTATTGCTCTTCATCGATTACAATGGTCCTTCCTTCCCGAGAAATATATCCTTTCTCCTCCATCTGGCTGATACACCGGTTTACGGTTTTTATGCAAAGACCGGTGCTGTTTGAGAGATCTTTTCTTGCAAGCTGTATGCGGCAGGTTCCGCGGTGGGATGATTTCCGGTAAATCTCCATAAAGAGCAGAAACAGCCTGTCGCTTCCCTGTAAAAACAAAAACAGACGTTCCTTCCTGACCTGCTCTAAAAGATAGACGCCCATAGCCTTCACCTGCTCCAAAACCGCATGGATATCTGAAAGCATCCAGCGGCTGAACTGGTCCTTGGACACGCAGAGGAACCGGCAGTCTGTCTCTGTCACCAGAGTGGTCCGGTAGAGATCAAAGCCCATGAGAAATTCCATGGCTCCAAACACCTCCACCGGATAGAATCTGGTATAGTCGTAGGCGATTTCCTGAACCCGGTAATCCGTAGCCTTTACGACACCTTCCACCAAAATATAAATGGTATCCACATTTTCATTTTCGTGAATAAAGGTGGCGCCCTTTTTTAAGTTTACTATCTTAAAGGCTTCCAGGAGCCATTTAGGCGCATTGGCCAGATAATTATTTAAGTATTCCCGCGGCTCACTGCGAAGTTCATTGATTAAAGACATAGCATCGTTCACGATCTTGCTCCTTCCATTTCTTTCTCTTTGATTTCTTCATATCACGTTTATGATCCGCCGGGAATCATCTTATCTCTAAGCTCTTACCTTGCATCCTTTTCGTATGGCTGCCCGCTGGCTTTCGGCGCAGAGGATTTCCCCACAAACAGGATCAGTATCACGATAGTAATGAGATACGGAAGCATAGCCAGAATGGACGAAGGAACCGCAAATCTTCCCCCTCCCAGGGTAACGGTAAGGGCCTGGGCTGCTCCAAATAACAGGCAGGCGCCATAAGCCCCGTGAGGAGTCCATTTTCCAAAAATCACAGCCGCCAGTGCAATAAATCCCTGGCCGCTGATCGCGGTGGGCGTAAACTGAGGGATGATGGCCAGAGTCATGGACGCCCCACCCAGTCCCGCTAAAATGCCGGAAACCAGCACACAGATATACCTGATTTTATATACGTTAAGTCCCATGGTATCCGCTGCTGCCGGATGCTCTCCGACTGCCCGGATATGAAGCCCCCACTTCGTCTTATAAAGAAAGAACCAGATAAAAACGGCCAGTGCTAATGCGATGACAACCGTCACATCAACATTTAAATTCTGAAACGCCTTTGAGTTTAAGCTCCCAAACACCTTTGGGATTTTATGAGGCACCGGCAACGACATGGTAGCGCCGTCAAAAAGCAGGCGGCAGACAAACAGAGCCACACCGGGGCCGATCAAATTGATGGCAATACCGGAAATCGTCTGGTCTGCCTTGCATGTAATTGACGCAAAGGCATGGAGAAGGGCAATAACGCCTCCAGCCAGACCGGCTGCAAAAAATCCTACCCAGGCACTTCCTGAATAATAACCCACAGTAGCACCTGTAACCGCTCCGATGGTCATCATTCCTTCAATACCGATATTGGTAACGCCGGACCGCTCCGACACCACTCCACCCAATGCTGCAAATACCAAAGGAGTGGAATACATAAGTGTAATGCCTACAAATAGCATCAGACTGTTAAGCATGTTTCTTACCTCCCTTCGAAAACCGGTCCACCAGCGGCGGAATGATACGGGTCAGCGCCACAAAAAATACGATGACACCGATAACGATGTTGATAATTTCTGACGGAGCCCCCACCTCGTACTGCAACGACTGGCCGCCATATATCAGACCGCCAAACAGCAGCCCTGCAAAAATACAACCGATTGGTGAACTGGCAGCAATCAGACAGACTGATAATCCGTTAAAGCCCGTGTTTTCAAAGGCTGCCAATGTGGCAATCCCATGAGGAGAATTTCCGGTAATGTAAAGAGATGCAGCCAGCCCGCAGATAGCCCCGGAAATAAGCATGGAATGCAGGATGTTTCTGTTTACATAAATTCCAGAAAATTCCGCTGCGCTCTTATTGAATCCTACCGCTCTGAGTTCAAATCCCTTAGCCGTTTTATATAGAAGGAACCATATAAACACAGCCAGAATGACTGCAATAATAATTCCCACGTTTACATCTGTTTTCAGAATGGTGCTGCGAAGAAATTCGTTCTGTGCAAGGGCCGCCTTTCCCGCCTCCGTGGTCTTGTAATTTCCCAGAATCATCGTATAGCCGGAACGGTTGATCGGGTACGTTCCAATGGTATCCGGCTTATGGAACCGGTTTAAGGTACATATATAATTGGAGAAATAAAGCGCAATCCAGTTCAGCATAATGCTGGTAAGAACCTCATGGATTCCGAACCTCGCCTTTAAGAAACCTGCAATCCCGCCATACACTGCCCCGGCTGCCACGCCTGCAAGGACAACGAGAGGAATCTGGATCACCGGAGGAAAATCAAACAGAATGCCGAGTACGGTAGATGCCACACACCCCATAATAAACTGGCCTTCGGCTCCGATGTTGAAAAGTCCGGTCTTAAACGCAAATGCAACGCCGATTCCCGTGAGAATGATAGGCGTACTCTTGATGATTACATTGGAAATGTGTTTCGGACTGGAAAAGACTCCGTCAAACAAGACGGCTAGTGAATGAACCGGCGGATATCCCGCCGCCGCGAGTATGATCCCCGCTACGATAAATCCAAAGAAAACAGCGATCAGAGTCATTGTTAATGGTTTTTTTAAAATCTTTACAGCTTTATCCATGATTATTTCCTCCTGCCATTAACAGACCGATCGTATTTTCATCTACTGTTCCCTGTTGAAACGTATCTTGAATTTTTCCGTCGTAAATCACCGCTATGGTATCGGAAACATTCATGACCTCGTCCAATTCAAAAGAGATCAAAAGCACCGCTTTTCCTTTATCCCTTTCACGGATCAGAGTCTTATGCACGGTTTCAATGGCCCCTACGTCAAGTCCTCTGGTCGGCTGTACCGCAATCAGTATATCCGGATTCATGGCGACTTCACGTCCGATAATAACCTTCTGCTGATTTCCACCTGAAAGCTCCCCCACCCGTCTGGAACCGCAGTCATCCGGCCGGACATCATACGCCTCGATGAGGGTTTGGGTAAACTCTTCCATTTTCTTTCTGTTTAAGATCCCTTTTCTGGAAAATGGCTCTTTGCGGCACCGTTCCAATACCGCGTTCTCATTTACAGTGAAGTCAAGGACTAGGCCCCTTTTCTGCCGGTCCTCAGGAATAATGCTGACTCCGCTGTCTATGACCGTCCTTGGGTTTGTGTTGAGGATCGGTTTCCCGCAGACCGTAATGCTTCCCTTCTCCGCNNGAAACCTTCTCTACCGGGACCGTATCAATATATTCGCCGCGGCGGATGATGGTACAGGTATCGGAAGATGCCTTGATTTCCTTCAATTTATGAGTGATGATGATAATGGCCTTTCCGTCATCTACCAGATTGTGCATGATGGACAGAAGATCTTCAATTTCCTGAGGAGTCAAGACGGCGGTAGGCTCATCAAGAATTAATAATTCCGCTCCCCGGTACAACGCCTTTAATATTTCCACCCTCTGCTGCATTCCCACAGAAATATCGCAGATTCTGGCATCCGGATCTACTTCCAGTCCGTATTTTTCAACGATTTCCAGGATCTGTTTCCTGGCCTTCTTCATATCCACAATACCTGCGCGGGATGTCGTTTCATTTCCTAAAATAATATTCTGTGTGACCGTGAAATCTTCTACCAGCATAAAATGCTGATGAACCATGCCGATGCCGTTTGCTATGGCCACATTAGGATTTTTTATGTCCACTTTATTCCCATTGATAAAGATTTCTCCCTCATCGGCCTGATATAATCCGTACANNAATGAATGCTGCCCTTCTTAACATCCAGACTCATATCCTTCAAAGCGTAAAATGCCCCGAACCGTTTTGTGATTCCGTGCATCTGGACCGCATAATCGCTGCTTACCGTGACCATGACAACTTTCTCCTTTCGTTTTTACACCGCAGGCTCTTTCGATATCCTGCGGTGTAAAATTTTTTCTCTTCTATTTAGCGATAAACGCTTCATATTCCTCTTTTGTGGTCGGCGGTGTCAGTTCTCCGTTCTTAATTTTATCCTTCACCTTTAAGGTATCCTCATAAACACCTTCCGGCATGTTGCTATGCTCCTCAGGAATTCCCACACAGTCTTCCTGTAAGCCGAAGGTAAGGGTCTGACCGCCGATTTCCTGGCCGTTCATTGCTTTTTCAGATACTTCCTGTACTGCTTTTCCAACTAATTTGAGAGCAGATGTCAACACGTTTTCCGGTGCCAGATACGCCTGATCACGGTCTACTCCGATTACCCACTTGTCCGCCTCCTTGGCAGCCTCGATAACACCGGTTCCTGTGCCGCCTGCTGCGTGGTAGATAACGTCACATCCATCTGAATACATTCTTGCAGCAATGGCCTTTCCCTTGGCCGCATCACTAAAGCTTTCTGCATACTGTACGGAAATATCAATATCTTTCCCGAGTTCTTTTGCCGCATACTTTACGCCGGCTTCATAGCCGAACTGGAACTGGTCGATTAAGCCTGATGAAATTCCGCCGACAAAACCTACCTTTCCGGTCTGTGTAGTCCGTCCTGCCACATATCCAACCAGGAAGGATGGTTCCTGGGCACGGAACATAACTCCAGTCACATTGGAAGGGGTATCCTGATAAGCATTGTCAATGATCGCATACTGGATATCCGGATTGCTTCCGGCTGCCTCCAGCACTGCGTCAGCACAGGCGTAGCCTACGCCCCATAGCAGATTGGCACCGCTGTCTCCCAGCCTTTCTAAATTCGTTACGAAATCCGATGCCTGCTTTGATTCGATGTAGTTAACCTCTGCTCCGGTCTTGTTTTTTAACTCGGTAAGACCTTCCCATGCTGACTGGTTAAAGGACTGGTCATTGATTCCGCCTGTATCCGTAATCATTGCAACGGAAAAGCTGCTCTTTCCTCCGGTAGTTTCCTCCTGGGCTTTTGTAGTCTCTNNCCGAAAGCCGTAAGTGACAGCACCATAGCCGCTGTTAAACCAAATACAATACCTTTTCTCATCATAACCTGAATCCTCCATTTTTCATTCTATACAATTTGTATATCTTTAAACCCACATTGAACCGCCAGTTCCTTTAATTTCTCCATTTGGTCCTGTGTAGGGCTTTTTCTTTTTTCCATTTTGCCTCTCACCCCATAATTGCGGAATGTAATAAGCTTTAACTTAAATTCCTCCAGATAAGGGGTCACTTCGGCGGCAACTCCTCTGATGACCTCCTCCATATCCACATCTTTGTCTTCTGCAAGACCGGAAGAAGATTCTTTATCCAGACATACAAGCCTTACCTCATATAATTTTCCTGCCTGGGCCAAATATTTTAAATTCTTTTTAACAATACTATTATCTCCGCCTGTCAGCCGGTAAAACACATGGGAGTCCCACGCTTTTACATCCAGCATGACTTTATCCGTTACCGCCATGAGCCCCGGATGCTTTGTGAAATCCACGCAGCCATTGCTGTCCAGAAAACAGGATAACCCGGCTTTCCCTGCAAGCGTAAACAAATCTGTTAAAAATTCCGGATACAGGCCGCATTCGCCGCCTGATACCGTGATCCCCTGAATAAAAGGTGTATTTTTTGAAATCTGTTCCCAGACGTCCATAGCCTCCATCCACCGCACCTTTGGAGATGAATGATTGGGACAGACCTGGATGCAATTATCACACTGAGTACAGACCGCTTCATCCCATATTACATGTTTCCCTGAAAGGGACAAAGCGACTGCTGGGCACTGGCTTACGCAAACGCCGCAGCCATTGCACAACCTCTGCGTCTCCGGGTTATGGCAGTAAGCGCAGGCGATATTGCAGCCCTGGACAAACACCGAAGTCCGGCAGCCCGGCCCGTCTACTACACTTAAGGGGATCATTTTGTTGATCGCGGCTCTCACTGCAGCCCCCGTACCTTCCGGTTCTCTAGATGGGCATTGCGGTAATTGTCACCGCCCAGATGTACCGTATTCTGGAGTACGGCTTCGCCTTCATAATATTTTTCCATCTCGCTCCGCTTGACCAGATAGCCCGTTATCCGGACCAGATCGCTGTCAGAGGCATAGAAGCTTATATATTTGTCTCCCAGTGAAAAAGCTCCCTTTACGATATCCAGCATGGCAGCCGGATTGTTTCTTCCTGTGGGATCAAAGGAGAAAATATCCGCGCAGCCAGTTGGGAAAAACTTGTGGAACCTGGCACTGTGACGAAGATGGTCAAACATGAGCTCCGGCTCCATCCCTACCGGGATCCGCACGCCAGAGGTAATGCCGTGGTCCGAATCGATGCCGACCTGGGCGTGAAGCGCAAAATGATTATCAAAAACCTCTGAATATAAGGCTTTTGCAGTACCTGCATAATCTGCAATCACCTGCATGATCTGCTCTGCCAGATCATCGGCTTCTTCATTGTGACCATATGTTTTCTCCGGATCTTCCATCAGCATGTTGGTGCATTCCGCCAGCCCTACCACTCCGAACATGGCAAGAAATTTTTCCCTGGAAATAAAGCCTTCTCTAGAGAGGAAAGAGGTTTCAAAGAAATTGGATTCTTCTACAAGGAATCGGATTCTTTCATTCATGTAGTCTCCCATGCGGGTAAGACAATCAGGCAATAACTCTGTTAAAAACTGTTCCCTGCTCTTTGCTTCCGCCGCCAGCTTAGGAAGGACGATTCTCGCCAATGTGTAGGAACCGCCTCCAATGGGAAGGATATTATAGCAGCTTGATATTCCGTAATCGCCGTAAGTGTCCTTGTGCATCTTGTGATTGCAGATAGCCGGGTTTGCACAGTACAGGGAGGTATAAAGGGCAAGCTCTGCATAAGAATCCGGCGTAATGTCCCTGTCATATTTCAGCGTCAAATTGGGAACTGCATTTTGAAGTTCTTTTTCAAGCTTTAAAATCAGGCGGCCCGCTCTCGTCTCTTCCGGCCCCAAATTGGCATGGCAGAAGCCATCGGTTATGGTCCGGTCCAAATAAACAAGGAAAAGCTTCAGCTTTTTTTCCGCTTCCTCATCCGTCACCCCTTCAAGAAACGGCTCAATCAGTTTATCAATATCGCCAAGATAAACGGGATAGCTGGTGATAGAGGGAACATGGCGGTAGAGAATCGTCAGAAACTGCAATACTTCGTCCAGGTCCTTAGGCGCCTCCAGCTGTAAAAATTCACAGCCGTTTTTTACTGCATTTTCGTAGTCCGGCATCACATATCTGGGACGGTAAGGCGCGTGCCCCTCATCCAGATCGCAAATCGCACCGGTGTCCATGTAATGACGGGTTATTTCCGGTATAGAAAGCACCTCCAGACTATTTTCCGCCGCATGGGCCAAGGCTACGACTTTCTGCTCATAAGTCAGGTTCTTTGATGTAACAATGTCTAAAATTTTATTCATGCATCCTACCTCTTTCATTTCAAGTCTTATCCATCATAAAAGGACTTATATCTCTGATACCCCTGAAATATTCACATTATAGCAATTACTTTTTACTATCTAAAGGACTTATGTCCTTTTTGATGCAAATATAATACGATTTGTACATAAGTAACATTTTTACATGCAGAATTTTAGTAATAAATACAACAAAATTTGAGTGGATTTGTACATTCTGCGTTAAAATATTCGCATGATTCCAAGCTTTAACTGGCAATTAGTGCCATTTTAGCGCAAAAAAAGAGCCAAAGCTCTTTGTGAACAAAGGGTTTGGCTCTCAATTTTAATTATTCAACGATAGTAGCAACTCTGCCTGAGCCTACTGTACGGCCGCCTTCACGGATAGCGAAACGAAGACCCTGCTCCATAGCTATCGGATGAATCAGCTCTACAGACATTTCTACGTTATCGCCAGGCATACACATCTCTGTGCCAGCTGGTAAATCGCAAACGCCGGTAACATCAGTTGTTCTGAAATAGAACTGAGGTCTGTAGTTGTTGAAGAAAGGAGTATGACGTCCACCTTCATCTTTTGTTAAAACGTAAACCTGAGCGGTAAACTTCTTGTGGCACTTTACAGAACCTGGCTTAACCAGACACTGTCCTCTTTCGATTTCAGTTCTCTGAACACCACGAAGTAATGCTCCGATGTTATCACCAGCCCTAGCTTCATCAAGCAGCTTACGGAACATTTCAATACCGGTTACAACAACCTTACGTGTCTCTTCATGGATACCAATGATTTCAACTTCATCAGATACGTGTAAGGTACCACGCTCTACTCTACCAGTAGCAACGGTACCACGGCCTGTGATGGAGAAAACGTCCTCGATTGGCATTAAGAATGGCTTATCTGTTTCACGTACAGGATCTGGAATCCACTCATCTACTGCCTTCATTAATTCAAGAACCTTGTCGCCCCAAGAGCTGGTAGGATCTTCAAGAGCCTTTAAAGCAGAACCCTGGATGATTGGTGTATCATCGCCTGGGAATTCATACTCGTTTAACAGCTCACGGATTTCCATGTCTACTAATTCAAGTAATTCTTCATCGTCAACCATATCGCACTTGTTCATGAATACAACGATGTAAGGAACGCCTACCTGGCGGGAAAGCAGGATGTGCTCTCTTGTCTGAGCCATAACACCATCGGTAGCAGCTACAACTAAGATAGCGCCGTCCATCTGAGCAGCACNNAGTCAACGTGTGCATAGTGTCTCTTCTCTGTCTCGTACTCAACGTGAGAAGTAGAAATTGTGATACCACGCTCTCTCTCTTCTGGAGCCTTATCGATATTCTCGAAAGCTACTGCCTGTCCAGTACCTAATCTTTCATGAAGAGTCTTTGTGATAGCAGCTGTTAAAGTAGTTTTACCGTGGTCTACGTGACCAATGGTACCGATGTTACAATGGGTTTTGTTTCTTTCAAACTTAGCTTTAGCCATTTTATAACGTCCTCCTTAATTTATGCTCTATTTGAGCTTTAATTTTTATGTTAGGCTGTTTTTTATTATATGCTATTTGTGCACTATTTTCAAGCCTATTTGATGGATTCCAGGCAGTCATTGCCGCCTGAAACCCAGTGGAACCAGTTAGGAATTATTTGCCCTTTTTATCTGCAAGAACTTTTTCCTGTACGCTCTTCGGTACCTGCTCATATTTCTCAAAGAACATGGAGTAGTTACCGCGTCCCTGTGTTCTGGAACGTAAGTCTGTGGAATAACCGAACATCTCTGCCAACGGAACATATGCTTTTACCATCTTTCCGCCGCCGATGTCTTCCATACCTTCGATACGGCCGCGACGGGAGTTGATATCACCGATAACATCGCCCATATAATCCTCTGGCATAGTTACTTCTACCTTCATGATCGGCTCAAGAAGGATGGCGCCGCCCTTGTTCATAGCATCCTTAAACGCCATGGAACCGGCGATGTGGAATGCCATTTCACTGGAGTCTACCTCATGGTAGGAACCGTCGTATACGTTCGCCCTAACACCCAGTACCGGGAATCCACCCAGAATACCGGACTTAGTAGCTTCCTCGATACCTTGGCCAACTGCCGGAATGTATTCCTTGGGAATCGCACCACCGACAACAGAAGACTCGAACTTAAAGGTCTCTTCGCCGTTAGGATCCATCGGCTGAAAACGAACCTTACAATGTCCGTACTGACCACGTCCACCAGACTGCTTTGCATACTTGCTGTCAACTTCAACTGATTTTGTAAATGTCTCCTTATAAGCAACCTGAGGAGCACCTACATTGGCTTCTACGTTGAATTCACGAAGAAGACGGTCTACGATGATCTCCAGATGAAGCTCTCCCATACCGGAAATGATAACCTGGCCAGTTTCCTGGTTGGTCTTTGCGCGGAAGGTAGGATCTTCTTCTGCAAGCTTTGCTAAAGCTTCGCCCATCTTGCCCTGACCAGCTTTGGTCTTTGGCTCGATAGCAATATCGATAACCGGCTCTGGGAATTCCATGGATTCCAGAATAACCGGATGCTGCTCGTCACAGATCGTATCACCTGTTGTTGTTACTTTAAAACCAACGGCAGCAGCAATATCACCGGAATATACTTTGTCCAGCTCGGATCTCTTGTTGGCATGCATCTGAAGGATACGTCCAACACGCTCTTTCTTGCCCTTGGTCGCATTCAGCACGTAGGAACCGGAATTCATAACACCGGAATATACGCGGAAGAATGCCAGCTTTCCAACAAACGGGTCTGTCATAATCTTAAATGCCAGAGCTGAAAATGGCTCTTCATCAGAAGAATGACGCTCGATTTCATTGCCGTCCATGTCAACACCCTTAATAGAAGGAATGTCAGTAGGAGCCGGCATAAATTCAAGAACTGCATCAAGGAGCTTCTGAACACCCTTGTTTCTGTATGCGCTTCCGCAGCATACAGGAATGGCCGTACAATTGCAGGTTGCAGCTCTTAATGCTTTCTTTAATTCTTCTACGGAAGGTTCTTCCCCTTCCAGGTACATCATCATTAAGTCATCATCTAACTCGCAGATTTTCTCAACTAATTCACCGCGATAAAGTTCTGCATCATCCTGCATATCCGCTGGGATATCAATGATAGAAACGTCATCGCCCTTGTCACCGTTGAAGATATAAGCCTTCATTTCAAACAGATCTACGAT
>DJBG01000011.1 GCA_002429965.1 Hungatella sp. UBA5982 | reverse complement strand
GAAAATCGCGGAAAAAGGGGGGAGGCCGGACAGCTGGCAGTAGGAATTATCGGAACCGTCTTTTATGCATGGGCAATTTGGGCTTCCGGAATCGGATATTTTCTGCTTTGCATGCTGGTTTATATTATCGGTATTTTCCTGTACGTGAGAGCAAGAAAAGAAAACGGAGCAGAAAAAGTCTTTTCAAAAAAGGAAGGGATCGTTATACTGTTCATTCTTCTGGGGGCCGCCATCTCTGTTTATATGCTGATAATCGGTGGTATTGCTGTTTGATTACCTGACTGAAAAACACCATTTGGAANNTGGACAGGCAGTACTTAAGCTGAGGGTACTGCGAAGCGGCCTGGGTTCACCAGTAGTACTACCAGCCGGGGGACTGTGAGCTCCCGGTTTACCTCAAAGAGACATCCAGGATAATGGAGGTTCAAATGAGTACAATAATTTTTATATTTGACATCGTACTGATCATAATTTTTGCCTGTTCCGGTACGCTTAATGTAACTGCATACTGCAAACACAAGCATGTCAGGGATTTAGAGACCGGCGTGCTTATGTTCTTTTACTGCCTGAATTCCATGATTATTTTCATGTCTGATTTTCTTCTTAAAGTGCCCCTTTTCGAAGGGGCTTATCATGTGCTGACCTACTTCGGCGTTAAGGTTATCTGCGGAATTGCAATAAGCGCCCTGTATCTGTGCCTGACATCTTCTTTTCTTGAGAAAAAAATCGGGTTCCTTCATGCCATTGTTATGATGCCGCTTATATGTGTTACGGTATATGTAGGGAACTTAAATGGTTCGGCAACGCAGCACTGGATATTTTACACAATCCGTCAGATATATCTGGCAGGCTATGTTCTTTATTATTTTATCTATTATGCATATTCCAAGGACAGAGAGTATCAGATACGGATCAGTAAATATCGGTCCCTTTTTCTTGTTGGCGGTATTTTTGCTGTTCTGGTTTTCGCCGAAGACAGTACAGTTATCTTTAATTTTCAGTATGTGGTCAATATTCTTGACTTGAAAGTGTTTACGGAACATAATTTGAGCGAAGATATATTTTTTGCGATTCTGGCAATCATCGGAGTAAAGAATGGATTTTCACAACTGACTCAAAGCATAGAGCAGGCAGAAGCAGCTCCGTGTAAAGCCGGGCCGGAAAAGGAAGTCCCATTGGAAGAGGAGCCTTTTATCACAGCTTATGGACTGAGCAACCGCCAGCGTGATGTGCTGTTTCTGCTGATGAAAGACTGGACCTATCAGAAAATGGCAGAAGAACTGGGACTGTCTGTGGGAACCGTAAAGTTTCATGCCCATGGAATTTATGAAAAAACGGATTCCAGGAACAGGTCGGAACTGATTCATAAATATAAGGAATTTTATGTAAGCTGGGAGCAAAATCCATTAACCTGAGTTCTGCTTTTTGCTGTTTTCATACAGAACGCATAACTCCTGCCGGGATTTTGTGCCGGTTTTTTTCAGAAGGTTATGGACATGGGATCGGACGGTAAATGCTGAGATAAGAAGTTTGGCGCTGATCTGCTTATCGGTGGCATGGTTTAACAGCTCTGTAAGGATAGTTTGTTCCCGCAGAGTGAGATGATAGGAGTTACAAAAAGAATAATAGAAAGCAGGTTCGTCATTTGGTGAAGTTTCAACCTCCAAATCCGACTCCTGGAAATTCACAGCAGTTTTGCATGCATGCAGAGCTGCTGTTTTTTGCAGGAAAAAACAGATATAGATCAGGGCGGTGGCAGCAAATAAAAAATCAATGGAAAGAATACGGGAGAAGGAAATCATGCCATAAGTGGGGAAAGCAAAAATCCTGATAAAGGTTTCCAATATACTGGAAAGGGAAAAAATGATAAAGGCCTGGAAGACTATGGGATGAAAAACGGATAAAGGTTTCTCTTTCTGAGCAGTACCTGTCTTATTTGCAAGAGCATGAAACGAAAAACTTCTGTAAAGCAGGAAGATGGGGAATAGAGAGTTATAAATAAACAGGGCGCCCTTGCTGCTTTTTAAGGTGGGAACCACCAGCAGAAGAAAAATAAATGGATACAAAGCAATGGATTCATAGAAGGGAACTTTTAAGGTATGATTCAGCAGACAGCTCAATTTTAACAGGCAGATGGAAACGGATATGGAAATAACCGTACTCCATATGGGCATGGAAATATAAGCATCCTGGTAGATCCGGGTGAATTCGGGAATAAATTCTGCCATAGATACAACTAGCTGATTGGCGAATAAAAAGAAGTAGAGTGCAGACAGCCAGGCAGAGATACCGCATCGTTCACTTAAATAGCGGCAGAAAGCCAGAAGGCACACTCCGAAATATAAAATTAAAAGTGTATTGTCATACAAGTAAAGTATCAATTTCATGATTCCTCTTGAAATTTTTTCTTTCAGTATAGCGTGTAAGAAAAATCAAGTCAAGATAAATTGTGAGAAATGTACAAAGTTTATGGAAGGTTTTGTCTAAAATGTAGAGCATTCATAAAAATAGATGAAAAAGTTTATTCCAAACCCTGATTTTTGGTGCTATTCTCTGATGGACGTGAGAGCTAAAGAGCAAAAACGTTGTAAAGGATGCCAATGATAAACAATTGGAAGAAGAGAAAACATAAAAGGAGGTTACTGATTATGCAGAGTATTAATGTAAAAAGTGAAATTGGTCGCTTAAAACGAGTATTGCTGCACAGACCAGGAAAGGAATTATTAAATCTGACGCCGGATACATTGGAGAGGCTTCTCTTTGATGATATTCCTTTTTTAGAGGCTGCACAGCAGGAGCATGATGCATTCGCTGAGACATTGAGGAACAATGGGGTGGAGGTGCTTTATCTGGAAGATGTTATGGCCGAGGTGTTGGACTTAAACGATGGAATCAGAGATGAGTTCATAAAACAGTGGATCAATGAGGCCGGAATATCCACCGAATTGTATAAGAAAAAAATTTATGATTACATGATGCAATTTAAGGATGACAGCAAGGCGCTGGTACTTAAATCTATGGAAGGAATTGTTTTAAANNTGAATTATACAAAGAGCGGTTCCTTGGTAGACCTTATGAGTGATTCTTCTAAACTGGTGATCGACCCTATGCCGAATCTGTATTTCACCCGTGACCCATTTGCATGTATTGGGAACGGGGTCAGTTTAAACCGGATGTATTCTGTAACTAGAAACAGGGAAACCATTTATGGAGAGTATATCTTTAAATACCATCCGGATTTTAAAGATAAGGTTGAAAAATATTACGACCGTTACAACGCGTTTCATATTGAAGGCGGGGATATTTTAAATATCAACGATAAAGTTCTTGCTGTGGGAATTTCCCAGAGAACGGAGCCGGATGCACTGGAATTGCTGGCAAAGAATATTTTTGAAAAGGAAAACAGTACAATCAAAACCATTCTTGGATTTAACATCCCAAACAGCCGCGCATTTATGCACCTGGATACGGTGTTCACCCAGATTGATTACGATAAATTTACCATTCATCCGGGAATTCTGGGTCCCCTTCGGGTTTATAAAATTGAAAAAGGAAACTGCGGAAGTGAAATCACGGTAGAAGTCCTTCATTCTGATCTCGAGACGATTCTGGAAGAAAGTCTTGGTGTTGATAAGGTAGAACTGATCAAATGCGGCGGAGAAGATATGATTGCAGCAGAAAGAGAGCAGTGGAACGACGGCTCCAATACCCTTTGTATTTCACCGGGAACTATAGTTACCTATCAGCGTAACACAAAGACCAATGAATTACTGAGACAGAGGGGGCTGAAGGTCCTTGAAATTCCAAGTGCGGAACTGTCCAGAGGCAGAGGGGGTCCTCGCTGCATGAGTATGCCGCTGGACCGTGAACCCGTTAATTACTAAGTTTTACCTGAAAATAAAACAGAAAAAGGAGATAAAGAGATGGCAGTAAACTTACGAGGCCGCAGCTATTTAAAATTATTGGATTTTACACCGGAGGAAATCCGCTATTTGATTGATCTGGCTAAGAATTTTAAGAACTTAAAGAGAACCAACACTCCCCACAAATATCTTGAGGGAAAAAATATCGTTTTATTATTTGAAAAAACATCCACAAGAACCCGATGCTCTTTTGAAGTGGCGGGCAATGATCTTGGAATGGGAGTTACATATCTTGATCCGGGCGGTTCTCAGATGGGGAAGAAGGAAAGCATTGCGGATACGGCAAGAGTCCTTGGAAGAATGTATGATGGGATTGAATACCGGGGATTCAGCCAGGAACTGGTTACTGAACTAGCACAGTATGCGGGTGTTCCGGTTTGGAACGGATTAACAGATCAGTTTCACCCCACCCAGATGCTTGCAGATCTTCTGACCATTGAAGAGCACTTTGGCTTTTTAAAGGGAATCAACTTTACTTTTATGGGAGATGCCAGAAACAATATGGGAAATTCCTTAATGGTGGCATGTGCCAAAATGGGGCTTAATTTTACAGCCTGTGCGCCGAATGATCTGTGGCCGGCCGAAGAACTGGTTGAAGTGTGCCGGGAGATCGCGGCAGAAAACCAGTGTACCATAACGCTGACGGAAGATGTGGAAGAGGGAACTATGGGAGCCGATGTTGTCTATACGGATATCTGGGTTTCCATGGGAGAGCCGGATGATGTATGGGAGACACGCATCAAGCTTTTAAGCCCGTATCAGGTAAATGAAGCGGTTATGGAGAATGCGGGAAACCAGGCCATCTTCATGCACTGCCTCCCATCTTTCCATGACAGAAAAACCACCATTGGAGAAGACATTTATCAGAAATTCGGCCTGGCAGAAATGGAAGTAACAGATCAGGTTTTTGAGGCCAGGTATTCCAAGGTTTTTGATGAGGCAGAAAATCGTATGCATACCATTAAAGCAGTTATGTATGCAACACTTTGCTAGAAAGGTTGACCAGGATGAAAAGAATTGTAATCGCCCTGGGCGGAAATGCGCTGGGCAATACATCGGAAGAACAGTTGGAGCGGGTAAGAATTACAGCGGCGGCAGTTGTGAATATCGTAAAAGCGGGATATGAGGTGGTCGTGTGCCATGGCAACGGTCCCCAGGTAGGAATGATAAACCTTGCTTTTGAAAANNCAGCTTCCTGAATGTACGGCTATGAGTCAGGGATATATCGGTTATCATCTTCAGCAGGCCATTGATCAGGAGCTTGTTAAAAATCACATTGAAGATACGGTTGTTATTACGATGCTGACGCAGGTGATTGTGGATGAAAAGGATCCGGCTTTTGAGAATCCTACGAAACCCATTGGAAGATATTATGATGAGGCGGAAGCAAAAAAACTGATGGAGGAAACCGGCCGGAAGTATGTAGAGGATTCCGGACGGGGATACCGCCGGGTGGTGGCGTCTCCGCAGCCGGTAAGCATCTATGAAAGAATTTCATTAAATACGCTGATTAATGCCAATCATGTAGTCATTGCCGGCGGAGGCGGCGGCATCCCTGTAGTCAGAGACGGGAATGGTTCCTACCATGGAGTGGCTGCAGTGGTTGATAAGGATCTGGCAGCTGAAAAACTGGCGGAGCTGGTGGAGGCAGATGTATTTGTCATACTGACCGCAGTGGACCGGGTTTCCATTCACTTTGGAAAACCAAACCAGGAAGATCTTTCTCAGATTACTCTTGCACAGGCTGAGCAGTATATAGAAGAAGGTCATTTTGCTGCAGGCAGCATGCTTCCCAAGGTAAAGGCTGCTATGAAATTCATAGAGCAGAAAAAGGATGGAATATCTATTATCTGTTCTCTGGAAAAAGCAGCAGAGGCTTTAAACGGAACAACTGGAACAAGGATTGTCAGCAGATAAGACGAAAGAAAAGATATCCCCCCATTTTATTTACGAGGACAGTGAGCTGGGTGAACATGCGTGCATGTTCAACAGACGGCGCCTCTGTATGCAGATAAAATGGGATATCTTTTCCTGATGTATGAATAAAACTACTTATATTACAGAGAAACGGATGAATATACAATAACTTATAAATGTATTTCGCAAAATCTGGAAGGATTTAACAAGATGAAAGAGTATATTGAGCTGCAGACACAGTTCTGTTCAAAGATTGATATTAAAAAAATATGCACTTTTGATTACGAAACAATCACGGAAAGAACTTTGCCGTTGTATCACAGAAGTCCAAGATTCATTTTAGTGAGAGAAGGAAAAGGCAGTATTGAGATAGACAGAAAAAGGTATGAATTAAAATCAGGGGTACTGCTTTCCATACTGCCATGGGAATGTACGCAAGTCGTAGAGGTGAAGGAGTCCTTAAATTTTGAAATTGTTAAATATAATTATGATGTGGTGGCGGAGAATCTAAAATCTTCTTCCTGCATATGGGATCCGGTTTCCGTATTAAAGAGACTGGAAGAATCCCCCTATGCATATCTATCGAATGAAAGGAAAAAAGAGATGGAATACCTCTTTCTTAAAATCAGGGAAGAGGTGGGGATTGAATCGGTTATGGATTTTCGGGAAAGAAGGTCCTATCAGGAAATAAATATTATTATGCTGCTTTCTTCTTTGATTATTGCATTTTGCCGTGTGATAGATAACCGGGATAAAATAATAAGTATGAAAAACGGTTTGGAAGACAACCGGATGTTGATTCTGCGCTACATCTATATGCATCTGGGTGAAAAGATCACCTTGGAAAGAATTGCAAAACAGTTTTATTTAAGCAGATCATCGGTCCGGATGTATATCTATGAAAAAACAGGACTTGCGTTTCAAGAACTGGTGAGTGAAATGCGGATTATGAAAATAATCAATTACCTTTTGTATACGGATATGACTTTGGAGGATATTGCGCCTATTCTGGGATATGTAGATGCGGCGCATATATCCAAAGTGTTTTCCAGCCGGATGGAAAATAAGGTCAGTGAGTATCGGAGAACCTATCAAAAAGTTTTGAACATTACTAATATAGAAGAAAAAAGGCTGGCATACCAACTTGTGGAATATATTACTAAAAACTATCAGGAGGATATTCAGGCACTGGGAACGTCTGAAAAATTCGGCATTTCCATAGAAGAGATGAACCGGCATTTGATTATGCAGGTAGAATGCAATTTTTCTGATTTTATAAACCGGCTCCGGATAGACAAGTCATGTGAAATGCTTCTTGATACGAATAAATCTATTACGGATATTGCCATTGAAGTAGGCTATGGCACGGTAAATACATTCCGCAGGAACTTTATTCAACTCAGACATGTTCTGCCCAATGAGTTCCGGACAACCCAGGCAAAGCTTGTTAACTAATGGAGGCACCCTGCGGGTCTGCCTCTATGCAAAAAGAGCGTTGCGATAAAGTGGAAAGGTAAGAGGGAAAAGAATGGAATACCAAGAAGAAGAATATGTAACTTGTGATCATCTGATTAAAATGAAGTTTAAAATAGGGAAGATCGTAAAGTGTACGGAAGTAACCCAGTCAAACCGGCTTTTATGCTTTCAGGTAGAGATCGGGAATAAGATATGCCAGATTCTTTCCGGTCTTAAGGGATATTATAAAACGGAAGAAGTCATTGGAAAAAAGGTAATGGTTCTGGAAAATGTGAAAACCACCAGGATGGCAGGGATGAAATCAGAAGGCATACTGATGGTGGCGGAGGACCGGAATGGGAAACTGGCCCTGATGGTTCCTGACCGGGATATGGAAACTGGAGTTGAAATTCTTTAGGAGATGTAGATAGAAGGGGAATGCCGTGAATGAATTAGAGAAAGAAAATATAAAAAGCAGGCGCCAAAAGAAAATCCTTGAACTGATCAGGCGACACCCCATTATGACCCAGACAATGCTTAAGGAATGCTTAAGCCGGGAGGGAATTCATGTGACTCAGGCTACATTATCCCGGGACATTCGGGAAATGAACCTTATAAAGGGAGTAAATGGAGAAGGATATTTTCAAAGCAGAATCGTTCCCAAACGCCAGATATCCCACAGGCTTTTTGTACTGTTTTCCATGGCAGTTAAGGCTGTGGAGCAGTCTGGGAATGTGATTGTCATTGCCTGCGAGCCTGGAATGGCTGCCTCGGTCTGTTCCATCATTGATGAACTGGGCTGGAACGAAATCATAGGAACCATTGCCGGGAATGATACCATTTTTGTTATTACAAGGGAAGGTACATCACATCAACTGGCTGAGCAGTTTAAGAATATTAACAGTTAAGAAGGGATGGAATGTTTATGGACAAGTTTTTAAGTATTTTAACCTCTGAAATGGGCAGGGTATTTGAAGCCTGTGGTTATGAAAGAGAAAAGGCAGCAGTAACCTTGTCTGCTCGTCCGGATTTGTGTGAATACCAGTGCAGCGGCGCCATGGCGCTGGCAAAGAAGGTTCGTAAGGCTCCGTTGGAGATTGCAGGTGAAATTGCGGGAAAATTAAAAGATTCCGGATTGTTTACCAGGATTCAGGTCCTGTCTCCAGGATTTATAAATTTTAACGTATCAGAAAATTTTATAACTTCTTACCTCAATGAGATGCTGTGTGACAGTCGTATGGGCTGTGAACAGAGCAGAGAAAGAAAAACTATCATAGTGGATTACGGAGGCCCGAATGTGGCTAAGCCTCTTCATGTAGGACATCTCCGTTCTGCTATTATCGGAGAAAGCGTAAAACGGATCGGCCGGTATATGGGACATGAAATGATCGGTGATGTACATATCGGGGATTGGGGACTTCAAATGGGGCTTATTATTACAGAACTGAAGCATAGAATGCCGGATCTGGTTTATTTTGATGATGAGCATATAGGAGAGTATCCTAAAAAAGCGCCGTTTACCATTGCTGATCTGGAAAGTCTTTATACAGCAGCCAGTTCAAGAGCGAAAAAGGATGAGGATTTTAAGGAAGAAGCCAGGCAGGCGACCGTTTTTCTTCAGAGCCGGAAGTCCGGTTATTACGAGCTTTGGAGGCATATCTTAAATATTTCCGTTCAGGATATTCGGAAAATCTATGATCATCTGAACGTACATTTTGAACTGTGGTACGGAGAGTCAGATGCAGAAGCCTACATTCCGGATATGATTGACCGGATGCAGAAAGAAGGATATGCCTATGAGAGCGAAGGAGCACTGGTGGTTGACGTTTCCTGCGAGGAAGATGATAAAGAGGTAGTTCCCTGTATTTTGAAAAAATCAGACGGAGCTTCTCTTTATACCACAACGGATCTTGCAACGATTGTCCAGCGGGAAAAGGATTTTCAACCGGATATGATTCTTTATGTTGTGGACAAGCGCCAGGAGATGCATTTTCTTCAGGTATTCCGTTGTGCCAGAAAGACAGGACTGGTTCCGGCTGGTATAAAACTGACGCATCTGGGATTCGGCACTATGAACGGAACGGATGGAAAACCATTTAAGACCCGTGAGGGCGGAGTCATGCGTCTGGAAGTGTTAATGAAAGAAATCACTGGGGAGATGTACCAGAAGATGGAAGAGAATTCCAGAAACAGACCGGAAGGCTTAAAGAAGGAAGAAATACTGAAAACAGCGGAAACGGTCGCTGTAGCCGCATTAAAATACGGGGATTTATCCAACCAGGCTTCAAAAGATTATGTGTTTGATATGGAACGGTTTCTCTCTTTTGAAGGAAATTCAGGTCCTTATATTTTATATACCATTGTAAGGATCAAGTCTATTTTAAATAAGTATGAGAAAATGGGGAGAAACCTGGAAAGACCCATGGTTTTAATCCCTCATGACAGAAGTGAGAAAAACCTGATGCTCATTCTAGCAGCTTTCGGGGCAGTAATGGAAGCCGCCTATGAGGAGTTTGCACCTCATAAGATATGTACCTATATCTATGATCTTTCCAATGCANNTTGAAAGAAAAACATCTTTCAACCTTGCGTTTGTGAACCAATTGGATAACAAGCATATCCGCGTGATCATTAGTATACAAAAATGCGAAAACAGAGGAAGTTTGGGATGAATCAGTTAATTAAAAAAGTAGGAATTTTATCTGCGGTTTTCGTTATAGCAATCGCAGTTTATTTTATATGGAACCAGAAAAATACGGAAAAAAACGATGTTATGGTATATACCTCCATGGATGAGGCAGCCTTGCCCGTGGTATATTCCGATATGAATGGAAGAAAGATGAACCTTCTCCATGGATATACCCAGGATATGAAGCAAGGGGTTTCCCGGGAAGCTCTTACCGTTCTTCCTGCGGACAGATCCATGAACATACAGATATCAGATTATAAAGGCAGTATCCAGGGGATTGAGTATGAAGTCCGCAGCATGGACTTAGGACGTCTGGTGGAACGGACAAAGGTAGATACGTGGAACCAGGGAGAGGGAGGCGTTACGGCCACGCTTCCGATCCAGAACCTTCTGGCAAAGGATAAGGAATACCTTCTCATTCTGTCATTGGATACCTCGGGGAATGGGAAGCTGCTTTATTATACCCGCATCATGTGGACGGACAGCACCAATGTAAAGGACATGATCGATTTTGCGGTTGATTTTACCACCCGGACTTTTGATTATGATCAGGCCCGGCAGCTTACCACTTATCTGGAAACCAGCGAGGGAGAGGATAACAGCTCCCTTGGCCATGTGACCATCCGCTCCAGCTTTTCCCAGCTTACATGGGGAGGGCTTTCGGTGACGCCGGTAGGAGACATAAGGGCGACTCTTAAGGATTTAGATGGAATCATGTGCAGCGTTCAGCTGGAATATGAGGTGGCCAGGACCGGAGAGGATGAAACTCAGGAGCTGTATGAGGTGGAAGACAGCTTCACGATGAAATGGGACAGCAGACGTATCTACCTTATGGATTTTGAACGGAATACCAATCAGGTATTTTCCGGGCAAAAGGGACTGTTTTCTGGAAAACGGATTATGCTTGGCATTTCCAACCAGGATGAAATACGGACTGCAAAAAGCCCTTCAGGGGATTGCCTGGCCTATGTGGTAAACCGGGATTTATGGGCCTTTGACCAAAGCCGTGAGCATGCGGTAAAGGTGTTTTCTTTCCGAAGCGGCGAAGATGATGGGCTTCGCAGCGGCTACAACCAGCATGATATCAAGATATTGTCGGTCAGTGATAACGGAGATGTGGATTTCCTGGTTTATGGGTATATGAACCGGGGAATTCACGAGGGAAGCTTAGGTGTCGCCATGTATCAGTACAGCAGCCAGGACAATGCCATTGAAGAGCGCTTTTTCACCCCTGTGACCCTGTCCTTTGACATGCTTAAAGAGGATATCGACCAGCTGGCTCACGTGGGAACCAATGGGATGCTTTATCTGATGGCGGACCGGGCGGTCTACGGCATTGATTTAAACAGCAATGAATATATGGTACTTGCAGATTCCCTGGTTGAGGGCGGATATGCGGTCAGCAGCAGATCGCGCCGTTTTGCATGGCAGGAGGGCAGTGACCTTTATGGAGCCGGAGTGGTTCATCTCATGGACCTGGATACCGGAGTGAAGCGGGAGATAACCGGTGGCGAGGATAATATCTATAGACCCCTTGGGTTTGTTGGGGATGATTTCATTTACGGAATTGCCCGGAAAGGCGACGTGTGGGTGCAAAACGGAAGGACAAAGGATGCTCCCATGTACCGGATCGAGATCATGGACCAAAGCGGAAAGATCGTTAAGGAATATGAGCATGAAAATGTTTACATCGCAGATGTGTCCGTGGAAGCCAGCCGGATCCATCTGACTCAGGTGGCGAAATCCGGTGATCAGTCCTATGTGGCTTCCAAGCAGGATACCATTGTCTGCAACCAGGAGCTGACAGACGGAGAGATGGAAGGCATTGGCTGGTACGCCTCAGAGGACAGAAGAAAGTTGTATTTTGTCCAGCTGGATAAAGACGTGGTAAGCCGGGATGTAAAGATCTCGGTTCCCAAAAAGGTAGCCTATGAAACCACGGAGGTCGTGGAATTAAAGGGCAATACAAGAACCCAGGAAAATAAGTTTTATGCATATGGGGGAGGCCATTATCTAGGAAGCAGCCGCAGTTTTACGGATGCCCTCACCCTTGCTTATGATAAAATGGGAGTTGTGACCGATAAGAACCAGGAAATCATATGGAGCCGTGTGAACCGTCCGCCGGTCCGCAACATGAAGGAGCCTTTAAAAACTGGAGCAGCCTTTTTGCGGAATCTGGAAGGATTTACTGAGAACAGCTTCTATGGGGATGGAGTCCTTATGCTGGATGCCAGGGGCTGCACCTTAAGCCAGGTATTGTATTTCATCGGCCATGGATGTCCGGTGGCAGCCTATAACCTTCAGGGTGGTTATGTGCTCCTTTCCGGCTATGATTCCTATAATGTGACGGNNCCGGAGAGAGCCAGAAAATGGGCTTAAATGATGCCTCTGCATACTTTTCAGGCCAGGGAAATGACTTTGTCTGCGGAGTATTTACGGAATAGAAAATGCGTTCTCTTTACAAATTCGTAAGATATGTTATAATCATAAAAGGCTAATGGAAAAATTTAAGAATTTTGTAATAGATAACATGATAATCAGAGGTGTGAAATGGAGCAGTATATTATGAAGGGCGGAAATCCCCTGGTCGGTGAAGTGACCATTGGCGGAGCAAAGAATGCCGCTTTAGGAATTCTGGCAGCAGCGATCATGACAGATGAGGATGTTCTGATCGATAATCTTCCTGATGTCAGAGATATAAATGTGTTGCTGGAGGCCATAGAGGAGATCGGTGCAAATGTGGAGCGGATTGACAGGCATACAGTCCGCATCAATGGCAGGACCATCCGGGAAGTTTCAGTAGATGATGATTACATCCGTAAGATCAGAGCCTCCTATTATTTTATCGGAGCAATGCTTGGCAAATACAAAAGCGCCCAGGTTCCCCTTCCGGGAGGCTGCAACATCGGAAGCAGGCCCATTGACCAGCACTTAAAAGGATTCCGCGCTCTTGGAGCCGATGTAAGGATTGAACGTGGGGCCGTGATCGCTCATGCAATTGATCTGGTGGCAAGTCATATCTATCTGGACGTGGTAAGCGTCGGAGCTACCATCAACGTCATGATGGCGGCAACCCTTGCTGAGGGACAGACGATACTGGAAAACGTGGCAAAAGAGCCCCATGTGGTTGATGTGGCAAACTTTTTAAACAGTATGGGAGCCAATATCAAGGGAGCCGGCACGGATACCATCCGAATCCGTGGGGTGAGAAAGCTCCATGGAACCGAATACTCCATCATTCCGGACCAGATTGAAGCAGGTACCTTTATGTGTGCTGCTGCAATCACCCGTGGGGATGTTATGGTAAAAAATGTCATCCCAAAGCACTTAGAGGCCATTTCTGCAAAACTTTTGGAGATGGGATGCGAGGTCGTGGAGTTCGACGATGCGGTCCGCGTGGTCGGTAAGTCCTATCAAAAGCATACGGATATCAAGACACTTCCCTATCCGGGATTTCCAACCGATATGCAGCCTCAGATGACAGTGACCCTGGCCCTTGCAAGAGGTACCAGTGTAGTCACAGAGAGCATTTTCGAAAACCGTTTCCGCTATGTGGATGAGCTGTCCCGTATGGGAGGCAATGTCAAGGTAGAAGGAAATGTAGCCGTTATTGACGGCGTAGAAGGCTTTACCGGGGCGTTTGTCAACGCTCCTGATCTCCGTGCAGGTGCGGCGCTGGTAATTGCCGGACTAGCTGCGGATGGTTATACGGTTGTGGATGAGATCGGTTACATCCAGAGGGGCTATGAATGTTTTGATGAAAAGCTTCAGGGCCTTGGTGCCATGATTGAAAAAGTAGATTCTGAGCATGAAGTAAAGAAATTTAAATTAAAAGTTGGTTAGGCGGGGATAATTCCCGCCTTTTTCTATTTGTGCGGGCTATTGCTTTTCCATACCTTTTTCCGAAAGGGACCGTATGGAGGTGGCATATTCCGACGGCGTCATTCCGGTCAGCTTTTTGAACTGCCTGGAGAAATAATGGACAGAGCTGTAGCCTAAGCGGTCAGCAATTTCGGTAAAGTTCAGCTGGTTGCCGCGGATCAGCTGCTNNCCGCAGCCATAGACTTTATGGAAAATTTTCTGAAGCTGTGACCGTCCGGTTAAATTATCCCGGCATATGGTTTCAATGGTAAGGTGTTCCCCGATGTGCTCCTCCATATAGCGGACGATGCGGTTGTGGGCATCCCCATGCATGGAGCTTGCTGTCACGCGTCCGGTAGAAATCTGTTCCGGATTTGAAAAGTATCTGCGGTAAAGATGGATGATCAGCTCCTCTAAATAATTTCCGATCAGCTGCTCCGCCCCAAAGGACAGGGGAGGCTGCCTTCGGACCAGCTCTTCCTGGTATGGGTCGTCAAGCCTTTCTGAAAATGCATTCCGCGCCTCAATAATGATCTGTGCCAGCAGGGCCATTTCCGTCTCCTGTACGGAAAGGACTTCTCCCTCAAAGGCTTTCATGAAGGGTGAATTGCACTCAAAACTTACCACCACCAGATTGGGAGCTACGGTTCCGTTGGTCAGGATATTGTGGAACTCCCCGGGCTTGTGGAAGATGATGTTTCCCCGCTTTAATGGGATCTGCTTTTCGCCGGCCATTACATCGATGACTCCCTTGTCAACGCAGACAAACTCCCAGAAGTCATGGCTTTCCCCAGGAAAGGAGAAATCGCTCATGTATTCGAAATAGTGAATGGTTATGACTTTTTTTACAATTGCTGAGGAACGCAGCTGGGTGCTTTTATATGCCATGGAAACCTCCTTCCGGACAGATGTGATTGTGTTATGGACAGTATACCACATTCCGTGGTAAAATAGCGAGAAGAGAACGATAATGCAAATTAAGTAATAAATAGTGCAAATATCTTTTGGCGTGCATTCATTATACTGAGGTTAATAGAATTTAGGAGGTAACACCGATGAATAAGAAACCGGTTCTGGTAATCATGGCAGCAGGTATGGGAAGCCGCTACGGGGGCTTAAAGCAGATCGATCCTGTGGACACCTATGGAAACAAGATCATTGACTTTTCTATCTATGATGCGGTTTGGGCTGGATTTGAAAAAGTAGTCTTTATCATTAAAAAAGACATTGAAAAGGAATTTAAAGAAAATATCGGGAACCGCATGGCGGCTCATGTGCAGGTGGAATACGTATATCAGGAGCTTGATAAGCTTCCGGAAGGATATGAGATTCCGGAGGGAAGAGCAAAACCCTGGGGAACAGGACATGCAATTTTATGCTGCAAGGACATGGTAGACGGTCCTTTCGCGGTCATTAATGCAGATGATTATTATGGCAGAAGCGCCTTTGTTTCCATTTACAACCAGCTTAATAAGGTTTCTGACGGGAAGAAGTACCAGTACACCATGGTCGGCTACCAGCTTTACAACACCCTGACGGAAAACGGCCATGTNNAGAGGCGTATGCAGTACCGATGAAGCAGGAAAGCTCATTGACATTCATGAGCGGACCAGGATCGAAAAACATGGCGACAAGGCAGAATTTACAGAGGATGACGGTAAGACCTGGACAGAACTTGGAGAGGACACCATCGTATCCATGAATATGTGGGGATTCACAAGCAGCATATTAAAGGAGCTTGAGGAACGGTTTGCCGCATTTTTAGACAGGGAGCTTCCTGTAAATCCTGTGAAATGTGAATACTTCCTTCCCTTTGTGGTTGATGAGCTGTTAAAGGAAGATAAGGCAGAGGTTTCAGTATTAAAGAGCGTGGACCGCTGGTACGGAGTCACTTATAAAGAAGACAAAGAGACCGTGGTAAATGCCATCAAAGAACTGAAAGAAGCCGGCCTGTATCCGGATAAGCTATGGGAGGAAAAGTAATGGGAGACGCACAGTGCGGAAAAATCAGAGAGGCCATCGGACTTCTGGCCTTTGAGGGAGAGCCGGTTTCATGGAACCGCTATGGAAGCGGCCATATTAATGATACATTTCGTCTGATCTGTAAGACAGGGGACGGGGAAAAACACTACATCATCCAGAGAATCAACCATGAGGTCTTTAAGGACCCGGTTTCTCTTATGAGAAATATTGCAGGCGTTACTTCCTTTTTGCGGGAACGGATCGAAACCCAGGGCGGAGATCCGGCCAGGGAGACGCTTAATATTGTGAAAGCAACAGATGGCAAGGATTACTGCCAGGACAGTGACGGGAATTATTGGAGAGGCTATCTTTTTATTGGAGGGGCCACCACCTATGATAAGGTAAGACAACCGGAGGATTTCTACCGTAGCGGCAAGGCGTTCGGGCGGTTTAAACGCCTGCTGGCAGAATATCCGGCAGATGAACTGGCGGAAACCATCCCTGATTTCCACAACACCCCGGTTCGTATGGAAGCCTTTAAGGCGGCTGTGAAAGCCGATACCTGCGGCCGTGCCCATCTGGTAGAGGCTGAAATAAAATTCGCCCTTGACCGGGAGAAAGAGGCAGCCATTGCCATGAATATGTTAAAGGAAGGCAGGCTCCCTCTCTGTGTTACCCACAATGATACCAAGCTTAATAACATCATGATCGATGATGAAACCGGAGAAGCCCTGTGTGTGATTGACCTGGATACAATTATGCCAGGCCTGTCCATCTTTGATTTTGGCGATTCCATCCGTTTTGGGGCCAATACGGCTGAGGAGGATGAGCCTGATGTGAGCAAGGTATCCTTGTCCCTGCCTCTGTTTGAGACCTATACCAGAGGATATTTAGAGGGATGTAAAGGAAGTTTGTCGCCGGATGAAAAGAAGATGCTTCCCATGGGGGCAAAGCTTATGACTTTTGAGTGCGGCGTGCGTTTCTTAACAGATTTTCTTCAGGGAGATACTTATTTCCACACAAGCAGAGAAAATCACAATCTGGACCGGACCAGGACCCAGTTTGCGCTTGTGGCTGACATGGAGAAGAAGTGGGAAGAAATGGAAGAGATTGTCCGCAAGAGTGAAAAATAAGAAAAGCAGCTTTCAACATTGAATTAATGAACAGCATGCCCCGCTTCACCAGGCATCAACTGGATATGTAAGCATATCCGATTGGTTCATTAGTATATAAAATATGAATAAGAAAGAGGAGAGAATATGAGAATATTGGTAACCGGAGGCGCCGGATATATCGGCAGCCATACATGCATTGAACTTTTAGAACAAGGCCATGAAGTTGTTGTAGTGGATAATCTTTGCAATTCCTCCAGAGTGTCCCTGGAGCGGGTGGAAGCCATTACCGGGAAAACGGTAACCTTCTATGAAGCAGACCTTCTGGACAGGGATGCGCTAGAGAAGATATTTGATCAAGAGGAAATCGATGCTGTTATCCATTTTGCCGGATTAAAGGCTGTGGGAGAATCCGTTGCCAAGCCTTTGGAATATTACCACAACAACATCACCGGGACTCTGATTTTGTGCGATGTTATGAGGGAGCATAAGGTAAAGAACATCATATTCAGTTCCTCGGCAACCGTATATGGCGATCCGGCCTTTGTACCGATCACGGAAGAATGCCCCAAAGGTGCTATTACCAATCCTTACGGGCAGACAAAGGGCATGCTGGAGCAGATCCTCACAGACCTTCATACCGCTGATCCGGAATGGAGCGTGATCATTCTTCGCTATTTCAATCCTGTTGGCGCTCATAAGAGCGGTTTAATCGGAGAAGATCCTGCGGGAATCCCCAATAACTTAACACCCTACATTACCCAGGTTGCAGTCGGCAAGCTGAAGGAAGTAGGTGTATTTGGAAATGACTATGACACGCCTGATGGAACCGGAGTCAGGGATTATATCCATGTGGTGGATCTGGCAGTTGGCCACGTAAAAGCCCTTGAAAAGCTGGCCTCCTCAGAGCCTTTGGTACGCATCTATAATCTGGGAACCGGGCAGGGCTTTAGCGTGCTTCAGATGATAGAAGCGTTTTCTAAGGCATGCGGAAAAAATATCCCATATTCCATCAAACCCCGCCGCCCAGGTGATATTGCAGAATGCTATGCAGATGCAGCTCTGGCTAAAAAGGAGCTTGGCTGGGAAGCAATACGCGGAATTGACGAGATGTGTGAAGACTCCTGGAGATGGCAGTCCGGGAACCCTAACGGATACAGGTAAAAGCTTAGGGGCCTTTGCCCTGCATGATGCACCGGCTGGTCTTAATGGCGGCCAGCCGGAAGCAGATGCTCTATGAATTTTTTCGACCCATCAAACAGCTATTATTTCAGATCACCGTTGAACTTTAATACTGATAAAATAAGAATATATTTTGAGGGAAAGATGAAGATAAAAATGATGTTGAAACAGATCAGGAATAATTATGTTATTGAGCAGGTGAGAAGAATTAATATTCCAGAATTTGAACCGAATAAGATCATACGGTATCATATTATTTTTTCGGGTAGAGTACAACGCGTTGGTTTTCGCCTGGAAATAGAGCAGCTGGCATTAAGATTAAAATTAACTGGATGGATAAAGAACCTTGAGAGCGGAAATGTTGAAATGGAAATTCAGGGAATGAAAAATAAGATAGACTTCTTATTGGAGTTTATGAATTCGCTGAAACGTATTAAAATAAGCCAAATGCAAAAAGAGATAAGAACTCTTTTAAACCAGGAAGAGGAGTTTAAAATCATTTAATTACGTAGTTATTTACTATCGTGATAATTAAAACAGATAGTTTCCGTTATCAAAATATCTATCCTTAGGATTTTCATTCCATGGACGGATATTTTTTTGTTTGGCTGTCAATTACAAAAGGATTACATCAATTTTAGTAGTAAGAATTTAGAAAGGATCGTATGCCTGTATACTGCATACATAATGAGAATGCAAATTATTGAACAATTCATAGCGTCAAAGTATGGTGATGATGCTTTGTGTGAGGATGGGTTATTTATCAATGATAAATTTATTGCTGTAATGGATGGAGTCACTGCCAAAGGAGATATTTTATGGAACAATAAGACCAGCGGATTTCATGCAAAGGAAACACTGCTGAATGCTATGGAACAATTAAACGGAAGTGAAAGTGCGGTTCAGGTATTGGAATATTTAAATTCCCAGCTTCATAAGCAATACAATGGCAACGATGATTATTTCCTTAAAAATACAACGGAGAGAATACGGTCTACCATTGTGATTTACAGCCGCAGATATCAACAGATTTGGTGCTTTGGAGATTGCCAATTCAGCATTAATGGGCAAGTATTTCAAGAAGAAATGGAAATCGATCGATTGCTGGCGGAAGTGAGATCAGTATATCTTCAATCAGAGCTTATCAGCGGAAAATCAGTAGAAGAACTATGTTTTTCGGACCCATCTCATGAAATTATCTTTCCTGTCGTAAAAAATCAACTGTACTTTTCCAACTGTGATAAAGGCGGCAAGTATGGATTTAATGTATTGGATGGTTTTTGCAATGATTTCTCAAAGATAATCATCCGTGACGTGGAAGAGGGGGATACGGTCATATTAGCATCTGACGGATATCCCAGATTAGAACCATCATTGTATGAAAGCGAGTTGTATTTAAAGGAACTTAAGGAACATGATCCATTGTGCATTGAAAAATATAAAGCTGGGTCAGGCTTTACTAACGGAAAAACTGCCATTGATGACAGGACTTATATAAAATTTATCGTTTAAAATAGGCTGGAACAGCCTTTAGGCTCACAGCAGATGCCGGATATGAATGAAAAGAGAATTATGAATAGGTGAAAAAAGAACAGGAATACCGTCGCTTGCATGAAGTTATCATGACTTCATACAAGTGTGCGGCACTCCTGTTCTTTTATAGGGTTATTTCCGTTCAGAAAATCAGGACTTGTCAGCCATTCACCTGAGAGCACGCAGACTTTGCCACGGCAAGGCTAATAAGCCGGCAATATTCCCGAAGAATTCAGGCCTGGGCTTATAGGCTTGGGTTTCGCAGCATATTTTTATCAGACAGCTTTTTTATGGAGGTGGCGTACTCCGTAGGGGTCATCCCGGTCAAATGCTTAAACTGCCTGGAGAAATAGTGAACCGAGCTATACCCCAGCTGATTGGCGATCTGGGTAAAATTAAGCTTCCGGTTCCGGATAAGCTGTTTGGCGGCATCGATTTTCATACCGTTAAAATATTCAATAACACCGGTGTTTCCCTTTTCAAAGAAAAGCTTTTTTAACTGGGAAGTGCTGATTAGATTGTCCCGGCTGATCTGGTCAATGGTCAGCTGGGTGGAGATATTCTTCTCGAAATAAAGAAGAATGGTTTCATAGATGTCCTCTGCAGAAGGGATGTCCTTATGGAGGGCGGGAGCCCGCCGGGCTGAAAAAGCACGGCGGTACATTTGTATCAGGAATATTTCCAGATAAATTTTTATCACCTGCTCTGCCGCAAAGGGACCATGTTCCTTTCGCACCAGCACCTCCTGATAGGGATTGTCAAGCCTTCCGTCAAAGCACAGGCGGGCTTCCGCAATGATCCGTGCCAGAAGCTCCTGCTCCTCCTGCCCCACCTTTAAGATCTGCTCCTTAAAAGAAGTCATGCGGGGTGACTGGCAGTCAAATCCGATGACCACAAGGTTGGGAGCAATGACTCCATTGGCCAGAACCCGGTGAAATTCATTTGGCTGATGGAAAATAACATCACCTTTTTGAAGCGTCAGCCGTTCATGATCAGCCACCACGTCCACTTCGCCCTTATCGACACAAAGCAATTCCCAAAAGTTATGAGATTCTCCCGCAAACGTGAAGTCACTCATATATTCAAAATAATGAATGCTGATGATCCGGTGTATTGTCACCTCTTCTGTTAATTCCGTATACTTATATTTCATGCTACCCCCCTGATTCTATAGACTAAATGCTTTCGCATTCACAAAAGCGACATTGTGCAAATAGCATATAATTTATCTGTATTTTAACTTCTAATTATGAAAAAAGCAAACAATAAAAATCTAAAATGTTAAAAATGATGACCTTTTGTACAAAGCATTTTGTCTAAAAGTATAATAATATAGACTCACCAAGAACATCCGACGGATAAGTTGGATAACAGAGGGAGGTAACATTATGAAAAAACGTTTTATGGGTGTTATGCTAAGTGCAGTCATGACTGCCGGTCTTCTGGCGGGATGCGCCGGAGGGGCTTCCACAGCCACCACAGCGGCGGCCGGGGCTTCCACAGATGCGCCGAAGGAGACGGCTGCAGGCGGCGGGGAAGGGCTTATTTACTGGTCCATGTGGGAGGCAACAGAGCCTCAGGGCCAGGCGATCCAGATGGCAATCGACAAATTTACGGCAGATACAGGGATTAAGGTCGATGTTCAGTTTAAGGGACGTACGGGAATCCGTGAAGGTCTGCAGCCGGCTTTGGATGCTGGAACCAACATTGACTTATTTGATGAGGACATTGACCGTGTGAACACTACATGGGGGCAGTACCTGATGGATTTAGAGGATCTGGTAAAGACTTCCGGTTATGAAGCCAATGCCAATGCGGGCTTAATAAAGGCCTGCAGGGAAGTAGGAAACGGAACATTAAAATCCATTCCTTACCAGCCCAATGTATTTGCATTTTTCTATAACCAGTCTATTTTCGATGAGGCAGGAATCAAGGAAGTGCCAAAGACCTGGGAAGAACTTGATGCAGCTTGCCAGAAGATCAAGGATGCAGGCTATACTCCCATTACCTGTGATGACGCCTACATCACAGCCATGTTTGGCTATCACATGTCCAGACTTTTAGGCGAACCGGGAACAGAGGCGGTTGTTAAGGAAGGCAAATGGGATGACCCGGCAGTCCTTAAAACGGCTCAGGCTTATGAAGACTTTGCACAGAAAGGGTATTTTTCAGAAACCATTGCTTCTAACGTATGGCCTGCAGGACAGAACCAGGAGCTTGCTCTTGGAACGGCAGCCATGTATTTAAACGGCTCCTGGCTTCCCAATGAAGTAAAGGATATGGCAGGAGAAGACTTTAAGTGGGGCTGCTTCAGCTATCCCGCAGTGGAAGGCGGAAAGGATGGCACCAATGCCTCCAACTACGGCGCTCAGGTTTTGGCGATCAACAAGAATTCCCAAAATGGAGAAAATGCATTTAAGCTGATTGAATACATCACTCAGGGAGAATTTGACAAGAAGATGTCCGAGATGTCAATGGGTATTCCGGCTGATTCCAGAAATTCAGAGTGGCCGGTACAGCTTGCCAGTGTGAAGCCAGTTATGGAGAGCTTGAGCGTACGCTATCCGTGGGCAGCCGGAGCGGAAGCCAATGCTGACTTAACACCGATTATCAAGGAAAACTTTATGAAGCTTTGCGGAGGTTCCATTACCGCTGCAGAGTTCACCGACGCTCTGAAAGCGGCTGGCAAATAATCCGGATCAATAGATTTAATGTGGTGGCACCGCTTTGGCGGTGTCACCCTGTGATTAAGGAAAGCCGGGGGAGGTATTTAACGTGAAGAAGAATAAGACAATGATTGCCGTATTTCTAACGCCGGCAGTATTGATGTTTGTCCTTGTATTCCTATATCCCATACTCAGGACAATTTTAATGAGTTTCTTTAAGATTGAAGGAATCACGGATTCTATGACCAAGTGGCAGTTTACCGGATTAGCCAATTACAGCAAGCTTGCGGCGACCAGCTTATTTCGTATTTCCATGTGGAATCTGTTCCGCATCTGGTTGATAGGCGGATTGGTTGTTATGTCCCTCGCACTTTTGTTTGCGGTGATCCTCACCAGCGGGATACGTTTTAAAAGCTTTTTCAGGGCAATGATCTATCTTCCCAACGTAGTCNNGCGGTTGCCCTTGCAACCATGTGGCTTCAGTATGTATACAGCCCTAAGTTCGGTCTCCTTAAAAATGTATTTTCCGCCGTGGGACTTAAGTATTTATCCAAAGTCCAGTGGCTTGATAATGATCATAAATTCATGGCCCTGCTTGTTGCTTACTGCTTTGGTATGGTGGGATACCACATGCTGATATTTGCAAGCGGGATCGAACGGATCGGGGAGGATTACTATGAGGCGGCCACTTTGGATGGAGCAAATAAAGTAAACCAGTTCCGCTATATCACCCTTCCCCTGTTAAAAGGGGTATTTAAAACCAATATCACCATGTGGAGCGTCACATCGGTAGGCTTTTTCGTCTGGTCCCAGCTGTTTTCAACGGTTACGGCGGATACCCAGACCATTACTCCCATGGTTTATATGTATATGATGATTTTTGGAGCCGGCAACAGCATGACCGAGCGGAATGCGGGCCTGGGAGCGGCAATCGGCGTTTTTTTAAGTATCTGCGTGGTAGCTGTCTTCCTGATATGCAATAAACTGATAAAAGAGGATGATCTGGAATTCTAAGGAGGGGANNAAAAAGGGAACGTTTATGGAGACATTTAACTGGAAAAGAGAGCTTAGACTTTTTCCGGGCTATCTGCTCTTAAGTATTTGGATTTTATTTACCATTGTATTGCTGGGCTGGGTGGTAGCCGCCAGCTTTTCTACGACAAAGGCTATCTTCTCAGGCCATGTCCTGTCTCAGGGAATTCATTTTGAGAACTATGCAAAAGCCTGGACTAATTCCAATGTGTCCGCTATTTTCTTTAATTCCCTGATGTATTCCGTTGTATCGTGCACGCTTCTGGTTTTGATCTGTGCGCCTGCCGCGTACGTATTGTCCCGCTTTCGCTTTGCAGGGAATAAAATGATCCAGACCAGCCTCGTGTCTGCCATGGGAGTGCCTGTGGTCATGATCGTTCTGCCCTTGTTCAGCCTGATTGCCGGAATGAATGTGCTGAACAACTATATTGCCAATAAAGCAGTGCTGATCTTTCTCTATGTGGGAATTAACGTCCCTTATACGACCATATTTCTTCTGACATTTTTTGCTAATATTTCCAGGGCTTACGAGGAAGCGGCTGCCATTGACGGCTGTCCTCCCATGAGGGCCTTTTGGCTGATCATGTTTCCCATGGCCCAGTCAGGGATTATAACAGTTACTATTTTTAATTTTATCAACATATGGAACGAGTATTTCATTTCCCTGATTTTTGCCAACTCTGACAGGGTACGGCCGGTTGCGGTTGGACTTTATTCCATGATTAATTCCATGAAATATACGGGAGACTGGTCGGGTATGTTTGCTTCCGTTATCATTGTTTTTCTTCCTACCTTTATCCTCTATATCTTTTTGTCGGAGAAGATCATTGCAGGCATTACCGGAGGCGGGGTCAAAGGGTAAGGAAACATGAAAAGCCAGAGGAGGATTAAAATGAAACCGCAATTAACATTTTCGGAAGTCAGCATGGAAATCAGCGATTTAGGGACGGATTCCGTACTGCCGGATATTCTGGGAGAACTCAACATACAGAATAAAATAAA
Source organism: Hungatella sp. UBA5982 (assembly GCA_002429965.1). Lineage (GTDB taxonomy): Bacteria > Bacillota > Clostridia > Lachnospirales > Lachnospiraceae > Lacrimispora. The sequence continues at coordinate 36,477 of DJBG01000011.1, read as the reverse complement.
TTCTGTACTCAATGAATATGAAGAAATCTATGAAGGCTATGGCCAGCTTCAAAATGTTTATCCATACTGCCTGCAAAATACCTATAACCGCAAACTGGAACCAGCGGAGGTTCCGGTCGCTATCCTTGAAAATGAACATGTAAAGGTGACCTTTCTTCCGACCTATGGCGGAAGGCTCTGGAGTTTCATTGACAAACGGACTGGGACAAACCTGTTGTATACCAATGACGTCATCCGACCAAGCAATCTTGCACTGCGGAATGCCTGGTTCAGCGGAGGTGTGGAATGGAATATCGGAATGATTGGGCATCATCCCTTCACCATGTCCCAGGTATTCACTGCTGAACTAAGCCTGGAGGATGGGACCACACCTGTTTTGCGGTTCTATGAGTTTGAAAGAATTCGAAAAGTAGCATATCAGATTGATTTCTGGTTGGAAGAAGAGAGCAGATACCTAAACTGCAGAATGCGCATCCATAACCAGAATGAACAGGTTGTACCCATGTACTGGTGGAGCAATATGGCAGTTCCGGAGTATCCGGGCGGAAGAGTGATTGTCCCTGCAAAGGAGGCATATACAACTACCAAGGGTACCATTGAGAAGGTATCCATACCATATGTTCAGGAAACAGATGTGACATCCTATGGAAATATTGAGACTCAGGTGGATTATTTCTTTGATATTCCTGAGGAAGAATTAAAATCATAGCAAATGTAAATCAAGAGGGCTATGGATTGCTCCAGGTTTCCACAAACCGTCTTCGGGGGCGAAAGCTTTTTTGCTGGGGGAATAGCGAGGGGTCTGACCGATGGCAGGAGTTCCTGACAAAAGAGGCGGGAAGATATGTGGAGATTCAGGCAGGTCTTGGCAAGACCCAATACGGATGTATTCCTATGGCCCCCAATACTGCCTGGGAATGGATTGAGCAGTATGGACCGGTACGGATATCAAAGGATGCTTTGCAGGATTTTCCATCAGCACGGAAAGCAGTCAGCTCCTACATAAGGGAGCAGGCGGAATTAAACACTCTGGAAGAGAAGCTTTTAAAAACCCGCCAACTGGCAAAAAAAGAAGGGACCGTTATCCATAAAGGAAGCGGATATGGTAAATTGGAAAATCGGCTGAGGGAAGAACGCCATCTTCCTCCTCTCGCTCCGCAACTGGATTTTAGCAGTCCTGATACCAGGCAAAAAGTATGGGAAGACTTTTTAGAGCAGGGAAGGCTTTCTTCTCCTGACCCAATGGAGGCACCGGAAGATTATTTCCTGGACGATTATCTTTGCCAAAGATTAAGTGATTACGTTAACGAAAAGGATTCCGGTAATTGGTATGCCTGGCTGCATCTTGGCTTCCATGCCTTTTATTACAAGGATTTTTCAAAAGCAAAGAAAAGTTTCTTAAATTCCTATAACTGCTCCGAAAATCCTTGGGCTAAGCTGGGGTTAGCTGCGGTTTACAGGTTTGAGGAGGATAAGCAGAGTGCCGTATCTTCTGCATTAGAAGGCATTANNGGCATTAAACTATGCCGTAATAGCCTGTCTTATACAAAAGGAGTATTAAAGCTATTAAATGATTGCGGCGCATACCGTGAAATGGAAGAATTGTACTCAGGCCTTCCAGATCAAATTGCAGGGGAAGGAAGAATAAGGTTTTATTACATCATTGCCTTGAAGGAGCTTGGAAAATTTGCTCAAGCGTATGAGCTGTTAATGAAGGATGGCGGTTTGATCGTTGAAGATATACGGGAGGGCGAGGATGCAATAGGAACTGTGTGGGAGGAGATTTTCCGGAAACTCTACCCGGAGGGGCAAGAAAAAACGCCCCATGTATTCTGCTTTAAATCCTTTTAGCTCAATAAATGGCAAGTGCCTCAAAAAATGAGGCACTTGCCATTTATTACTTATCCACCACCGGAATCGGCGTTTCGTCCCTTTCGTCTAAGTGGTTCAGATAGTACTTTGTATCCTTAGCCACAACGCCAGATAAAAGCAGCACGGCCACAAGATTGGGAATCGCCATCAGTGCGTTTAGGATGTCTGAAATCGTCCACACCAGATCCAGAGACAGCACAGGGCCGACAACTACGATTGACACGAAGATGATTTTATAGGGCAGCATTCCCTTGGCGCCAAATAAGTACTCGCAGCAGCGTTCTCCGTAATAGGACCAGCCAAGAATGGTGGAATAAGCAAAGGTAATGATGCCCACGACTAAAATCACCGGGCCAAGAACAGGAATCTGACGGAAAGCGGCAGTGGTCATCTGACCGCCGTTTTGAATCATATCCATGTTGATGTCCGGGTTCTTCATGATAGTTGAAACAAGAACCAGACCGGTCATAAGGCAGACAACAACCGTATCCCAGAAGGTGCCGGTTGAGGAAACCAGCGCTTGGCGTACCGGATTGCGTGTCTGTGCCGCCGAAGCTACTAACGGTGCAGAACCCATACCGGACTCATTGGAGAACAAGCCGCGGGCAATGCCGTACTGCATAGCAAGCATAATGCCCCGGCCAACCAAGCCGCCTGCGACCGCACCGGGTCTAAAGGCCAGGGTTATAATCGCCTTCAGCGCAGGAATGATGAAATCAGCGTTGATACTAAGAATGATCAGACAGCCTGCCACATAGAAAGCAGCCATAAATGGTACAAGCTTTTCGCACACCGTTGCGATGGACTTGATGCCCCCGATAATAACCACAGCGGTAATCACACTGAAGACAAGGCCGATCGCTATGCGTGGGATCGGCAGCGGTACGTTGTTTTCAATAATCTCAGCAATAGCGTTGATCTGAGTTCCGCTTCCAATACCAAAGGAAGCAAACAGTGCGAACAGGGCAAAGAGTATGCCCAGCCACTTTAAGCCCAGTGCACGCTCCAGTGCATACATGGCACCTCCCTGCATTCGTCCATCCTTTGTCTGTACACGATATTTAACTGCAATCAGGGACTCAGAATATTTGGTGGCAATGCCGAATACACCGGTCAGCCAGCACCAGAGAACTGCGCCCGGACCGCCTAAGAACACGGCTGTACCAACACCCACAATATTGCCAGTGCCGATGGTGGAGGCAAGGGCAGTAGTCAGCGCTTGAAACTGGCTGACCTCACCTGGTGAATCAGGGTCTTTTGTCACGGAAAGTTTAATGGCTGTAAAGGTTTTGCGCTGGATAAAGCCTGTGCGTACGGTCAAAAAGAGGTGAGTGCCAAACAGAAGTACAATCATGGGTAACCCCCAAATTGCTGAGTCCAGCTTGTTGAAAAGTTCAATAACTGTTTGCATTGTTTTCTACTTCCCTTCCTTCATATTTTTTGATAAAAAAAGAGTGGGATATACTCCCACTCACAAAAAAACAGAGATCATGCGATATTCCAAAAAGAAAGTGAAACAATCGCCTCTGTCCTTTTGCCTGAGAGTTTCGCGCCTAAGCGCTTGCCCCTTCGGCCCCTGCGTGGTAGCCGATGTCTCCAGAGTGCCATCCATCCACGGTCTGCGCTGGGCGCATTCCGGAGATTTCATATGGCGAATATTTAAAGAATGGTGTCATTATACATTATGGATTAAAATTTTGCAAGAACTTTATCCATGTTCGCCGCGTATTTTGAAACCGAATAGGAAATATAGTTATAACCGCCTGAACCAAGATAACCTGCTTGGGAGGTGATATTTATAATGTAAGTAAACAGGTCAGAGTAGTTTTGATAACTTATTAATAATCAGGTCGATCGTAATGAGTAAAATAGCCTGTGAATCCAGGAACAACTGATTTTTATCCAAATTTAAAGATGGGATAGAAATAAAGCAGTCATATTTATTGGAATATTTAGCCTTTCTGTTTTGTGTGATAATTGCACAGGGAGTACAGCGGTCAAAAGAAGTTTTTGCGGCTGCAGTGATACAATCAGTAGTACCCGATACCGATATAAAAATATGGAAGTCAGAAGCAACAGAAAAAGAGGCTTTTTCACTAAAGATACCTCCATGGATTATTGCTTCAGAATCAATTCCCAATGATGCAAGACGATAGGAAAAATACGTGGCAGAAAGACCGCTTTCATGGAGACCGAATATTCGTATATGGGAAGAACCCAGAATATATTTACCGAGAGAAATAAGGCTGTCTTCACTTATATAGTCCGGAAGTTTTTGTATGCAGCTTAAATAATTTTCTATGATATCCATATTGGATTTAACAACTGTTGGATTTTTAAATCTACCGGACTGGAGATACTTGGAAACCTCGTATTTAAATTCAGAATATCCGTCGTAGCCCAGTTTCTGACAAAAACGCAGCAAGGCAGATTTCGAAACACCTGCTTTTGCGGCAACATTAATAATAGGGTAGGCTGAAATATAATCCGGATTATTAATGACAAATATTTTTATTTTCTCATCTGATTTCGTAAATTCTGATTCATGCAGATTGATCAATTCCATAGGATTCATATAATTTCTCCATAAATTATAACAAGTATTTTTGATTGTAAAAATTATAACATAACTAATATAAAAACAAAAGTGGTAAATTTCCCAAAATAAATGAGAAAATTATTGAAATAATGAGAAGATTAATGTATAATGTGAAAAACAGAATAAAGAGCGAGGTTAGAAAGGGGAAGGTATACTATTATGGAAGTACAGGCAAAAAAAACAGTATTGGAAAGAAGTACGGATTTTATTGAACAAAAAATTGCACCACCCCTGTTAAGTCTGTCACAGGTACGGTATCTGGAAGCATTACAGAGGACGTTTATAACATTAATGCCGTATATGGTTTTAGGTGCGACTATAACTCTTATTTTAAATCTAAGCGGATTATTTGCTGAGGAAACCGGGTTAAATATGCTTGGAGTTGCAAAAGCCATTGACAGTGTGACTGCTCCATGCAGACCATGGCTGCTTCAGATTGTTTTTGTGACAATTAATTTATTAGCGATGGTTGCAGCTTTGTTGAATGGATATTTCCTTGGTGATTATTATAACAGGAAAGATTCCAATGTTACTGCGGTAGCATCGGCAGTTGTAGCTATGATCGCATTCCTTTGCTTTATTGATTTTTCGCAGCTCAGTGCTGAATTTGACTGGCCGGTATATATACTGGGATCACCTAGTTTATTTGGAGGATTATTGATTAGTATTTTTGCGGTAGAAATATATAGATTTCTGATTGGAAGAAAGATCACGATTAAGATGCCGGAAGCAGTACCGCCAATGATAGCGTCGGCTTTTACCAGTATGATTCCGGTTTGTGCGGTTATTATATTGTGTACTTTCATTGGACAGGGCATAGGAGAGTTTGATTTTTTAAGTATGCTGAATCAGGGGACGGCATATCTGGTAGTAGGTGGAAGCGGACCTGTTGCACAGGGGATAGGATTTATGTTGGATAGACTGCTCTGGTTTGTGGGATTACATGGGTCAAACATTGTTTCATCTGTTATGCAGCCGATCTGGGCTACTATGATAACTGATAATATTAATGCATTTGCGGCACATCAGAAGATACCATATATGTTTACGGAACAATGGATTAATTTTTATGTAAGATGTTCCTTATTTCCGGTCGCACTTCTTTGTACCATGAGTAAAGTAAAACGCTTTAAAGTATTAGGAAAGTTATCTCTTCCTGGAACTATTTTCAATATTGCAGAACCAGTTATGTACGGCCTGCCTATTGTGTTAAATCCGCTTATGTTTGTTCCTTGGGTACTTGGTTTCGCAGTGCTTTACATATTTAATGCGATCCTTGGAATATTAGGCATCACTCCCCCTGTTGTTGCAATGACAGTATGGACTATGCCTGCTCCGCTGGCATCCTTTATTGGCAGTGGATTCAATATAGTAGCTCCGATTATCACCTTAATGAATTTTGTGATTATTTTCTTTATGTTTCTGCCCTTTTTCAAAGTAATGGAAAAACAGGCTTTAATAGAAGAGCAACAATACGAAATGGAACTGGAAAGGAAGAAATGATGGAAGAATACCGAATCGTATCATACAGACAGGAATATATGGAACAGCTTATTATTGGCTGGAATGAGACACTGGTTTTTGATCCTATTAGTAAAGAAAGATTTTTACAGCAGGTTTTAATGGACGAAAATTTTGATCCTGATTTGGCACTTGTTTTGTTGGCAGAGGAGAAGGTTGCAGGATTTTGCTTTGGTATTAAAAGACAATATCCATATTTAACCCGAGGCTTAGAGGAAGATAGNNCAGCATTATGTATGTCAGGGCAGAGTATCAGGGCAGAGGATATGGAAAAGCATTGTTAAAAGAAGTGGAAAAGAAACTTATAAAAGAGCAGGTAAAAGAAATTACTCTGTGTGCTTACAGTCCAAATTATTTTACTCCCGGTGTGGATTTAAAATATAAAAAAGCGTTGCTTTTCTTTGAACAAAACGGCTATGTGAGAGGAATGGAGGCTGTGAGTATGAAAAAAGACTTATTTACTTATCATATGCCGCAGAAAACTCTGGAAATGATCGAGCATCTAAAGGAAGAAGGAATAAGGTTTCATACATATTCACTTTCCTATATGGAAAAATTATTAGCATTTGTAAAACAAGAATTTGATGCCGGCTGGGTAAGAAATATTTTACAGGCGATTCGTGATGGAGAAGCAGAGGGTACCATTTTAATTGCAGAGGATAAGGAAAATCATGTAATTGGATATTGTATGCGCAAGATTGACGGTAATGATGCGAGATTTGGTCCTATTGGAGTAAAAGAGTCTGTTCGTTCTAAAGGAATTGGAGGAATTTTATTTGATTTACAGATGAGGGAAATGCAGAAAAGAGGTATTTATTATGCATATTTTTTATGGACTCACGGTGATGCAATTAGATTCTATGAACGGCATGGAATGAGTGTTTACAGAACATATCAGCTCTACCGGAAAAGCATATAGGAGGAAGATTGAAATGGCTAAATATAATAGAATCGTATCCATTGGCGCTCACCCATTGGATGCAGAACTTATGGGTGGACCGATGCTGATAAAATATGCGGAACAGGGAGCTGACGGTACATTCGTCCATGTGACCAAAGGACGTCTTACAGATTTAACAGCAACTGAGGAAGAGAAACAGGCATATGAGACTGCTTTAAACGATGAGATCGAACATGCGGCTGCAACCATGGGGTGCAACAGCTTTAGCATGAATTATATTTCAGCGGAATTGCCGGATGTAGAAGTGTTTACCAATGTAATCCTGGAATATCTGAGAAGGGAAAAAGCTGACTGTGTTATAACTCATGCACGTGGAACATTGCACCCCAGACATTATTATACATATGAGGCAGTAACACAGGCGGTAAGAATCCTTCATAATGAGGGAAATCCCATACAGATTTACTATGGAGAGAATTGTGAAGATCTGATTGGATTTACCCCCACTGTATATGTAAGCATGAGTGAACAAGAGATGAAAACCTGGTTTGAAGGATTACAGAACTATAAAATCTTTAGAGGTAAGATCAATGATGTTCCATATTATGATTATTATCATTCGATGGGAACCATAAGGGCAATTGAAGCAGGAAGCCATGGATTTGTAAAAGCATACATGCATGGTGCGTTAATTGATAATGAGTAAAGAAATATAGTGCAGAGAGATAAAAGAGAGGCAGGTAGGAATATGAAAAAGATCGTTTTAATATGTTCGGCAGGAATGTCAACGAGCTTGCTGGTATTACATATGAGGGATGCTGCAAAAACAGATAACTATGAGTGTGAAATAAATGCATATCCCATAGCAGATGCACCAGAGGTGATTCCTGAAGCCGATATTGTTTTATTAGGGCCGCAGGTCAGATATATGTCCAATAAGCTGAAAAAGGAATATCCTGAAAAAATAATTGAAGCAATAGACATGCAGGTTTATGGAATAGTTGACGGCAAAGGTGCATTGGCACAGGCCAGACGGAGCCTGGAGGATTAAGTGGTGGGGTGTGTCCTGATAGAATTCCCTTGACAGCCGTTTTTAAATACGTTAAAATGTACATGCAATAAAACAGCTTACAATTGAATAACAAATGAGAAGTACGTAATATCCCTTATTCAGAGTGATGGAGATACAAAGGATCTGTGAAGTCACGGCAACCCCTACCGGAAATGATGGCATTAGCCAGAAAGACGCGGTTGGAAGGTGCCAACCTGAGCGAGAAATCGAGCAATAAGAGGATTTGATACATTGTTGAATCAAGTCCGCATTGCTGCGGACTTTTCTTTTTGTTATTCCCCCATGTGATATCAAGGAGGAAATGACAACATGGAAAAATTATTATTTACATCAGAATCCGTTACAGAAGGACATCCGGATAAAATGTGTGACCAGATCTCTGATTCGATTCTGGATGAGATGTTAAAGCAGGATCCTATGAGCCGTGTGGCTTGTGAAACTTGCTGTACCACAGGTCTTGTTATGGTTATGGGAGAAATAACGACTCATGCCTACGTAGACATTCAGAAGGTGGTACGGGAGACCGTAAGGGAAATCGGCTATGACCGTGCAAAATACGGGTTTGACTGCGATACCTGCGGCGTGATCGTTGCTTTGGACGAGCAGTCCGCTGACATTGCCTTAGGTGTTGACCGGGCCCTGGAAGCAAAGGAACACAAGATGTCTGACGAAGAGATCGACGCCATCGGAGCAGGAGACCAGGGTATGATGTTTGGTTTTGCCAGCAATGAGACCGAAGAGTATATGCCATACCCCATCGCCCTTGCCCATAAGCTGGCCCTTCAGCTTACAAAGGTCCGTAAGGATGGAACCCTTACTTATCTCCGTCCCGACGGTAAGACCCAGGTAACCGTGGAATACGATGAGAACGGCAAGCCCCTCCGCTTAGATGCGGTGGTTTTGTCCACTCAGCATGATGAAAACGTGAGCCAGGAACAGATCCACGTGGATATTAAAAAGTATGTATTTGATGAAGTTCTGCCTGCAGAGCTGGTGGATGAGAAGACCAATTTCTTCATTAACCCTACCGGACGCTTTGTAATCGGGGGACCTCACGGAGACAGCGGCTTAACCGGCCGTAAGATCATCGTAGATACCTATGGCGGTTATGCACGCCACGGCGGCGGAGCATTCTCCGGTAAGGACTGCACAAAGGTTGACCGTTCCGCTGCTTATGCGGCACGTTATGTCGCAAAGAACATTGTAGCAGCAGGGCTCGCTGACAAGTGTGAGATCCAGCTTTCCTATGCCATCGGTGTGGCACACCCCACTTCCGTTATGGTGGATACTTTTGGAACCGGAAAATTAAGCAATGAAAAGCTTGTGGAGATCATCAGGGAAAACTTTGACCTTCGTCCTGCAGGAATCATCAAGATGCTGGATTTACGCCGTCCGATTTACAAGCAGACTGCGGCTTACGGACATTTTGGAAGAAATGATTTAGATCTGCCATGGGAGAAGCTTGACAAGGTTTCACTCTTAAAAGAATATTTATAATCTTCATGTATAAGAAGGATGCCGCAAAATCAGCTGGTTTATAGCTGCCTAGCGGCATCTTTTTATATACTGGTACATAAAGTCAGACTGATTCTCAGGGCAATGCTTTCCGCTGATTGCAGGGAATCTGAGGAAACAATGGGACAGGGGATTCCGTCTTTTTAGGGTTTGGCACTAAAACTAGCGCCAAATCCTTGTTTCTTCCTGTTGTAATCTGAAGTTGACATTGATTATAATAAGGCTATCGAAAGGAATTGATTGGCCAATCATACCTTACACGGATCATACAGTAAATACTATATAATTAAGTGAGGGTATGTAATATGAAAGAGAAGGTACAAGTATTTGGCCGCTTTTTAAGCGGTATGGTAATGCCGAACATCGGTGCATTTATTGCATGGGGTCTGATTACGGCATTGTTTATTCCGACCGGCTGGTATCCAAATGAAGCAATTGGTGCCCTGGTCTCCCCTATGGCATCCATGCTGCTGCCGCTTTTGATCGCTTATACGGGCGGTTCGGTAGTTTACGGACAGCGGGGCGGCGTTATCGGCGCTATTTCAGCCATGGGCGTGATTGTTGGTTCTGGAGTTCCCATGTTTATCGGGGCGATGATCGTGGGACCAATCAGCGCCTGGGTGATTAAGCAATTTGACCGCAAGATCGAGAGCAAGATCCCCGCCGGATTTGAGATGTTAGTAAATAACTTTTCCCTCGGCATCATCGGTGCCATCCTGACGGCTATTGCTTTAAAGGGAGTTGTGCCTTTTGTTGAGGTGATGAACCGGGTGATGGAGTCAGGAGTTGGATTCTTTGTGGACCGTAAGCTGCTTCCTCTGGCAAGCATTTTTATTGAACCAGCCAAGATCCTGTTCTTAAACAATGCCATCAATCATGGTATCCTTTCTCCTCTGGGAATCCAGCAGGTAGAGGAAATCGGGAAGTCTATATTCTTTCTTCTGGAGGCGAATCCGGGTCCGGGACTTGGTGTTTTACTGGCTTACTGCCTTGCTGGAAAAGGATCGGCTAGGAGCTCTGCGCCTGGCGCAATTATCATTCACTTTTTAGGCGGAATCCATGAGATTTATTTCCCATACATACTGATGAATCCCCTTTTACTTCTGGCGGTGGTATCAGGCGGAGCCAGCGGAATCTTCGTATTCCAGCTCCTTGGGGTTGGACTCACCTCACCCGCATCTCCTGGAAGTATCCTTGCTGTTCTTGCAATGACACCAAGAGGCGGATATTTTGGAGTTTTAGCAGGTGTTACGGTGGCGACGGTAGTTTCCTTCCTTGTAGCCCTTCCCTTACTGCGGTTTACAGGAAAAGGCGGGGATTTGGAAGAGTCAACGGAAAAAGTAAAACAAATGAAGCAGGAGTCTAAGGGAAATCAGACCGCAGAAAAGAAAATGATACCAGCAGGAACCGTCAAAAAAATCGTGTTTGCCTGTGATGCAGGTATGGGTTCCAGCGCTATGGGCGCTACCATATTGAAGAAAAAACTGGCGGCAGCAGGATTCGGGGATATTGAGGTAGTTCATTCACCCGTGTCTTCCATTCCCAAGGATGCCCAGATTGTGGTGACTCATAAAGAACTCAAGGAGCGCGCATCTCGCAGCAATCCTGAGGCAGAACTGATCTTAATCACTAATTTTATGGCGGCACCGGAATATGATGAACTGGTGGAAACGTTAAAAAATAAACAAATAGATTTATAAGATGAAATAAACAGCCTTCCTGGTATCCGATTGTGAATCATGGTATAATGTACACGAAAGCAATGAGCAGTGCGNNCTGGTAAAACCGCAGGTTTTACCAGCTGCACTGCGGACCTACGGTACAATAATGTATACGGATTCAAAAGGGGAATTATATAAATGAAGTTTGCGGGGAGAATACTGAAGTATTACAGCAGAGTAATTGCCGAGTGCATACCTTTGTTTGTGACAGCGGGGCTGCTGTCTGTCTTATCGGCAGTGATATTCCATAATAGATACCTGCCTGAAATGTCCAATATTTTGTCTTTTCTGGTGATTCCGGTATTTATGGGATACAAAGCAGGCACGATGTGCGGCGGGGATGTCGGCGGTTTAGCCGGCACCCTTGCCGCTTCTGCTGTTGTCATGGCAGAACCTGCTTCTGCCATGATTTTGTCTGCCATCGCAGGCAGCATTGCCGGTTTTTTATCCCGGAAAGGTCTGGATCGGATCAAACACCGGATTCCGGCCGGGTTTGAGATGCTCTTTAGCAACCTATATATATCAGGTCTTGGTTTATTAGCCGGAGCGCTCACCCATTACATGCTTGTACCGGTGGCNNTGCTCACCTTTCTGGGAAACGGTTTATCACTAATGATCGCAAAGGGAGTCATCCCTTTCATCAGCTTCGTGGTAGAACCATTAAAAATCATTTTCTTTAATAACTGGATCAACCACGGCTTTTTCCTCCCCCTGGGTTTAGAGCAGATGAAAACACAAGGAAGTTCCATTTTATTTCTCTTAGAGACCAATCCGGGTCCGGGATTTGGAATTCTCCTTGCCTATACCCTGGTTTACCGGAATATGAGAAAGCAAATGCTTTCCAGCCTTATTATTCAGTCCCTGGGCGGCATCCATGAGGTTTACTTTCCCTATGTACTGTCAGATATCCGATTATTGGCTGCTGCCATAGCAGGCAGTATTGCAGGAAATTACTGTTTCATGGTCACTGGCAGCGGGCTTCTGGGACCGGCTTCTCCCGGGAGTATCATCACGATCATGATTATGGCAGACAAAAAGCATTGGCTGGGAATCCTTACGGGGATTTTTGTATCTGCCGGGGTGACTTGTCTCCTGTCCTGCCTGATTATGTCAGGAAAGAAACAAAAAGTACTTGCTGATGAAGAAAAATTACAGAAAGATGAAGGGATGCCAATGAAGAAAATGGAACATGCCAAAATCTATTTTGTTTGCGATGTTGGCATGGGCTCCAGTGCCATGGCCAGCGCGCTGTTTAAGAAAAGGCTGAAGCTGGAAGGCTTAACAGGTATTGAAGTGTTTCATGTATCGGCTGACCGCATTCCGCCTGACGCGGATGTGATTGTATGTCAGAAGGATTTTGCCCGTTCCCTGTCAGGAATTGATAAACCATGCTTTACAGTCAATAATCTCACGGATATGTCTGGTTATAAGGAACTCCTGAACTGGTTAATGGGAGGTGGAGAAGATGGCAGGTAATGATTTTACACCCAGGATGCAGCAGATCGTCCTGGCTCTTCTTAATGAGGATGGACCTGCTCCCGTAAAGCAGCTTGCTGATCAGATCCATATCAGCAAAAGAACGGTACAAAGGGAGCTGGAGTATATTCCCAGAGTGCTAAAGAAATACGGGCTTAACTTTTGCTCAAAAACGGGAACCGGCATCTGGCTGGAGGGAGATAAGAATCAGATGGAAGCCTTAAAGGCTGAACTTGAAGAGGATGATGCTCTGGATGTTTCAGACCGGATAGAACGTCAGAAGCGTCTGACCCTGGAGATTCTCAAGGATAAGACCTTAAAAAAGCTGTATTACTACAGTGATTTATTTGGAGTCAGCGAGGCCACCGTCAGTTCGGATTTAGAGGTGGTAAAAGAGTGGTTTCACAAGTATCATCTTGAGATAAAGAGAAAACCTGGGTATGGTGTGTTTATTGAGGGCAGCGAACGGGATTTCCGCCGTGCCCTGCGCGTGTTTATTGATGAAAACATCCATACGGAGATCATACAGGAGATGTATGAGGACAGGAACCAGTCTGTGTTAAATGTGATTCAGAATAAAAGTGAGAGGAATATTTACCGGATCTTAGATGAAGATATTGTAAAAAGGGTGACAGCCTGCATCTTAAGAATCCGGGATAAACGCATTCTTAATCTGACTCAGGATTCCTACCTTGGACTGGTGATCCATGTGGCGATTGCTGTGAACCGGATCCGAAGGCAGGAGATCATTGAGGAAAATCCGCTTATGGCAGATAGTTTGCAAAATGATCAGGATTATGACCTGGCAAAGAGAATCACCAAATCCCTGGAAGCTGAATTTCAGATTCAGATTCCGGAAATTGAGTGTGCTTATATTTGCCTGCATATTAAAGGCTCCAAAATCCAGCAGCTGAATATTGATGAGAAGTCAAGAAGTGAAATAGAGGAATCCAGGGAACTGTGGGATGTGGTCAATGAGATGATCGACTGCTATGACGACAGCATTGCCTATCTGCTAAAGCAGGATGAGGAATTTGTGATTCAGGGCCTGATTGCCCATCTAAAGCCAACTCTGGTCCGCTTAACCAATGGCATGAAGATCCAGAATCCTTTGCTGGAGCAAATTAAGCAGGATTATCCGGTCATATTTGAACGGTGCAGAACCGTTGCCAAGGTGATCGAAGGGCGGTATGGATATGAAGTGCCGGAATCAGAGATTGGGTTTCTTGCCATTCATTTCGGTGCGGCAGAGGTTCGGATGGAAAGCAGGAAGGAAAGCCGGAGAAAGGTGAATATAGGGATCGTTTGCGCCAGCGGGATCGGAATCTCACGGCTTATGTCTTCCAAGGTTGCCAGGGATTTTGCGGACAGGGTGGAGCTGTCGGTCTATGGAATGACGGATCTGTCTCCTTATGTACTTAGCAAGACGGATTTCTTTGTATCCACCATACCCATTAAGGAGGAGGCTGATATCCTGTATGTAAGCCCCCTGCTTCCTGCTGAGGATATGGAGCAGATCGCCGGAAAGGTACGCCGGTGTGAGTTTATGCCTAAAAAGCAGGATAACCAGGAATTTACCATTCAATTAGACCAGGTGAATTTTATAGCCGTACAGATTAAAAATGTCATTAGGCTTATGGAATACCAGCGGGTAAATAATGGGATCACCTTTGAGGAACTGCTGATCGCTGTCAGCGAGAAGCTGGCTGCCTACCCGGAACGGCAAAGCATCATTCAAGAAGATTTAATGAGGAGAGAACGGCTGTGCAGCCAGATATATCCGGACTTAAGCTTTGCCCTGCTTCATGCCAGGACGGAAGGAGTGGTAAAGCCGGTGTTTTCGGTGTGCCAGACAAAGGATGGAGAACCATTCAGCGACCCTTATTTTAAGGGAGTATGTGTTGTCTTAATTATGCTGGTGCCAAAGGATGATCATGAGGTAGAGAACAGCGATATTCTGGGTGTGTTAAGCGAGCGGCTGATCGAGGAAGAAGAGTTTCTGGAAGCTGTGAGACATGAGGGAAAAGAGGAGATCAGAGCCTTGGTTTCCCAGTATTTAAACCAATATTTCAAACAATATCTGGATAAGATATGAGATAAACGCAAGGTGTAAGCCGGGCCCAAAAGGGTCCGGCTTTTTATGTTGATTTCAGATTTGGCGTTATCAGATGGCGCCAAATGCCATTTTGTTTTCGTTGAAAAGGAGGAGATGACACCCCTATAATTTAGATAGAAAGTTAACACAGGAGGGCAAGAAACGTGTTTGGCTACGGGAAAAAGAATGTAGAAAAGAGTGCAGAGCTTCTGGAACTTGGGAATATCCGTTTGGATTGCAGACCAGGGGAAAAGGAGGCGGTAATAAGGTAGGTAGGGCAGCTGCTTTATCAGTGCGGCTGTGTAGAAGAATCCTACATAGAAGCCATGCTTCAACGGGAGCTGACGTTTTCCACGAATATCGGCAATGGAATTGCACTTCCCCATGGCGTTGAGGCAGCTAAAAAATCGGTTAAGCGCTCCGGCATTGCAGTTATGGTATTCCCTGAGGGAACAGACTGGGGAGGAGAAATGGTAAAACTGGTCATAGGGATTGCAGGGGCAGGAGAGGAGCATTTGGAAATACTCTCAATCATCGCAGAGTGTCTGGCTGATCCGGCAGATGTGGAACGGATCACCGGATGCAGTGCAGAAGAAATCCTTACCATGTTTACAGGAAAGAGGTGTCCGCAATGATAGTAACAGTCACTATGAATCCAGCCATTGANNGGCGGTTTGAACGGGGAGATTTAAACAGGATAAAACGTGTGGAGCTGGATGCCGGAGGCAAAGGCATCAATGTTTCCAAGACCATTAAGGAATTAGGCGGAGAAAGTATTGCCATGGGTTTTGTGGGAGGAACCAGCGGTACCATCATCAGACATGTGCTGGCTGACCAGGGCATTCAGACAGATTTCGTGGAAGTAAAAGGGGAGACGAGAACGAATCTGAAGGTGGTGGAGGAAAATGGTGAAGTGACAGAGCTTAATGAACCCGGACCTGAGGTGTCAAAAGAGCAGCTGGAAGATCTTCTGGAAAGGCTGAATGGTTATGCAGCCCCTGATACTTTGTTTGTACTGGCAGGAAGCATACCGGCAGGCATACCAACAGATATATACCGGAGGATCACGGAAGAAGTTCACCAAAAAGGGGCAAAGGTCTTGCTGGATGCAGACGGCACGCTGTTTGCCGAATCCTTAAAGGCGGTACCGGATATGTTAAAGCCTAACCGTTCAGAGCTGGAACGCTATTACCAGATGGATTACCGTGCCTCTGAGCAGGAACTGGTTACCATGGGAGAAAGACTGCTGGAACATGGAACCGATATGGTCGCGATTTCCCTTGGTCAGATGGGAGCTTTATTTATAACAGGGGATAAACGGTACCGGTGCCCCGGACTTCGCGTGAAAGCGCATTCAACCGTGGGGGCCGGAGATGCCCTGGTGGGGGCCATGGCTTACGCCTGGAATGAGAAGCTTCCCCTTGAAACATGCATCAGATTATGCATGGGAGCCTCGGCAGGTGCAGTTACCAGCATAGGGACCAAGCCGCCCCATCGCAGTCTGGTTGATGAATTGATGCAGCAGGTAGAATTACTGGAAGTCCGGAAGTAAATTTAATGAATAAGGTTGGAGGATGGAACTATGAAAACAAAAGCGGTAAGAATGTATGGCACAGATGATTTAAGATTAGAGGAGTTTGAACTGCCGCAGATTGCTGAAAATGAGGTTCTTGTAAAAATCATGAGTGACAGCATCTGCATGTCCACCTATAAACTGGTAAAACAAGGCAAAAAGCATAAAAGAGCTCCACGGAATATAGATACCAATCCCGTGATCGTTGGCCATGAATGCTCAGGACTGATTGTGGAAGTCGGCAAAAAGTGGCAGGATCAGTTTCAACCGGGACAAAAATTTTCACTGCAGCCCGCTTTAAATTATATGGGAAAACTGGATTCGCCGGGATATTCTTATGAATTCTGCGGAGGCGCCTGTACATACTGCATTATGCCAAACGAGGTCATGGAACTGGGATGTTTGCTGGACTACACGGGAGATAGCTTTTTTGAGGCATCCTTAGGTGAACCAATGAGCTGTATCATAGGTGGGTTCCATGCCAACTACCATACCAACAAAAGAAATTATGATCATGCCATGGGGACTAAAGTGGACGGAAATATCCTGATCATGGGAGGCTGCGGCCCTATGGGGCTTGGAGCGGTCAGCTATGGCCTTCAGTTTGAGAATAAGCCTAAGAGGATTGTGGTTACGGATATCAGCGATGAGCGGATTGCCCGGGCCAGGGAAGTGATTTCAGAAGAATCCGCAAAGGAGAGGGGAGTCGAACTTCTTTATGTAAATACAGATAAGATGGATGATCCTGTTTCTGGCTTAATGGCTATAACCGATGGCCAGGGCTACGATGATGTGTTTGTATATGTTCCTGTAAAAGAGGTTGCAGAGATGGGTGATAAGCTTCTGGCCTTTGACGGTTGCATGAACTTCTTCGCCGGTCCTTCGGACAGCCGGTTTAAGGCAGAAATAAATCTTTATAACTGCCACTATACAAGTACTCACATTATGGGAACTACCGGCGGTAATACGGATGATTTGATTGAGGCCAATAAACTTTCGGCAGAAGGAGCCATAGAAGCGGCGGTTATGGTAACTCATGTGGGAGGAATTGACAGCATTGCAGATGCAACAAAAAATCTGCCATCCATACCTGGAGGAAAGAAGCTTGCCTATACACAATTTGATATGCCTTTGACAGCCATTGAAGATTTTGAAGAGCTGGGCAAAACCGATCCGCTGTATAAGAAACTCAGTGAATCCTGTAAGGCGCACAAGGGATTATGGAATGGGGAAGCAGAAAAAATTCTCTTTGACCATTTTGGAATAGACCCAAAAGAATTATAAACAAAACTTAAAATGAATGATTTTGTATGCTGTATCCTTTTACCTATAGGAAGGATACAGCATTTTTGATTCAGTTTAAGGGAATAATAGGATTAGGTAAGTCTTTATTAACTGGTAAAATTCGGAAATCATGCGTAAATGCCTTAAATTTTAGAATTGTTTTATAAATTCTCATGTGCATGTGTGTTATAATACCCCTATGTAATATTAATTTTTCGTTATAAATAAAGTTTCAGAGCATGGGAGAGACGAGAATAGTGAAATTAAGATTGAGAACCCGTCTTGTTGTGGCATTTTTGATTATAACAGTGATCCCCCTGATCCTGATCTTTGCAGTGGTGGCAGGGCTTGGCAATTACCAGATGAAGGCGTTCCGCAAAGCTTATAATTTAACGGAGCAGGTCGATCTTCTGTCAAGCAATTCCCTGCAGTTATTTAACCGCCTGACCCGGTCGGAGCAAAATGAAATCAGCCAGATCCTCCAAAGCGATCCCGGTCAGTTTCAGGATGTGGATTATTTGGGAAAGCTTAATGAGAACCTGGCATCAAAGTATGCCTATATGATTGTACGGAAGGAAGATTCCCTTATTTTTGATGGGAACAGCCATATCACCCAGGGGTTTTATGACCAGCTTCCTAAATATGAGGAAATAGACGGACGCATAGACGGCGCCATTTATCTGGATGGGGAGACGCAGCATCTGGTAAAACAGATGGATTTTCTTTATCCCGATGGGGACAAGGGGAGCTTATTCATTGTTTCCAATGTGAACGGCCTACTTCCTGAGATCAAAGTCATGATGGCGGAAATGCTGACGGCCATTATTATGATCATCGTGTTTACCGATGCAATCCTCATGATGTGGGTATACCGGTCCGTGGTAAGTCCCTTGGGGCGTCTTCAAGTCGCCACCAAGAAGATACGGGACGGAAATCTGGATTTCTCCCTTGAGGTGGAAAATGACGATGAGATCGGACAGCTGTGCCAGGATTTTGAGGAGATGAGGATCCGCCTTAAGGAATCCGCGGAGGAAAAGGTGGAGTATGATAAGGAGAATAAGGAGCTGATCAGCAATATTTCCCATGATTTAAAGACTCCCATCACTGCCATTAAAGGATATGTGGAGGGGATCATGGATGGAGTTGCTTCCTCTCCGGAAAAGCTGGACCGGTATATCCGTACCATCTACAACAAGGCCAATGACATGGATAAGCTGATTGATGAATTGACTTTTTACTCAAAGATTGACACCAATAAAATCCCCTATACCTTTTCCAAGATCAACGTGGCAGGCTATTTCAGGGATTGCGTTGATGAAGTTGGTTTAGAGATGGAGGACCGCAGCATTGAGCTGGGATACTTTAATTATGTAGATGAGGATGTGATGGTCATTGCGGACGCAGAGCAGCTTCGCCGGGTCATTAATAATATTGTCAGCAATTCAGTGAAATATATGGATAAGAGGAGCGGGATCATCAATATCCGGATTAAGGATGTGGGAGACTTTATCCAGGTGGAGATTGAGGACAACGGAAAAGGAATTCCGGCAAAGGATCTGCCCAGTATTTTTGACCGGTTTTACCGCACCGATTCCTCCAGAAATTCCGCCCAGGGCGGAAGCGGAATCGGCCTGTCCATTGTTAAAAAGATCATTGAGGATCATGGAGGCCGGATCTGGGCCACCAGCAAGGAAGGCATTGGAACGGAGATACATTTTGTTTTGAGAAAATACCAGGAGGTCATACAGGAATGAGCAGAATTCTGATAGTAGAAGATGAAGAAAGCATTGCAGAGCTGGAGAAGGATTATCTGGAGCTGAGCGGATTTGAGGTTGAGATTGAGAATGACGGAGAAGAAGGACTTCATATGGCACTCCATGAGGATTTTGATCTGGTGATCCTGGATTTAATGCTGCCGGGAGTGGATGGCTTTGAGATATGCAGGAAGGTGCGGGAAGTAAAAAACACCCCGATCATCATGGTTTCCGCTAAAAAAGAAGATATCGATAAGATCCGGGGCCTGGGCCTTGGGGCTGATGATTACATCACAAAACCCTTCAGCCCAAGTGAGATGGTTGCCCGTGTAAAAGCCCATCTTGCCCGTTATGAAAGACTGATCGGAAGCGGAGTGCCGGACAATGAGATCATTGAGATCCGGGGACTTAAAGTCGATAAGACCGCCAGACGGGTATGGATCAATGGAGAGGAAAAGAACTTTACAACAAAGGAATTTGACTTATTAACTTTCCTGGCACAGAATCCTAACCACGTATTTACGAAAGAAGAATTGTTCAATAAAATATGGGATATGGAATCCATTGGCGATATCGCTACGGTTACCGTTCATATTAAGAAGATCAGGGAAAAGATTGAGTTTAATACGGCTAAGCCTCAGTATATCGAGACTATATGGGGAGTCGGTTACCGGTTTAAGGTATAGAAGATGAAGGAAAAACTATACGAGATACCGTTAAATGACGCCATGGATGCAGACGACGAATGCCCGTTCTGCTATCTTGAGAGAAAAGCGGAACAGGAGCTTATGGATTTTGTATTAGGCTCCTGTGCTTCTTATATGGAAAGCGATACAAGAGAAGCCACGGACCGGTCAGGCTTTTGCCGGATCCATCAAAAGAAGATGTTTGATTACGGAAATGCCCTGGGAAATGGCTGGATATTAAAGACCTATTATAAGAAACTGATAAAGGAAATGAAGGAGGAATTTAAGGAGTTTGTTCCTGGAAAAACCTCCTTAAAGGACCGCCTTACGGGAAAGACTGGAAATTGCAATTCCATCAGCGACTGGATCGAAGGGAAGGAAAAGACCTGCTATATATGCGACCGGTTTTCTGAAACCTATGAGCGGTATGTGGCAAGCTTTTTCCACCTATACAAAAAGGATCCCGTTTTTCAGGAAAAGCTTAATAAAAGCAAGGGATTTTGTCTTCACCACTTTGCTGATCTGTGCAGCGGAGCGGATAAATATTTAAATGACAGGGAGCGGAAGGAGTTTTATCCTGCCATTTTTAAAGTCATGGAACTAAATATGGAGCGGATATCCGGCGATGTCGACTGGCTCATCGAGAAATTTGATTACTTAAACCGGGATGCGGATTGGAAGCAGTCTAAGGACGCCATTCAGCGCGGAATGCAGAAACTGCGGGGCGGATACCCGGCAGATCCGGCCTATAAGCAGCGGTAAAATTACCGGCTCAGGCGCTTAAACTGTCCGGGTGTATAGCCGGTAGTCTGGCGGAAGGTACGGATAAAGTTGGAATAATCATGAAAGCCGGATAAATGGCAGGCTTCTAAAACCGTATGTCCCTGAGTAAGCAGTTCCTTTGCCAAAGCCACCCGTTTTACCACGATATACTGGAAAATACTGCTTTCTGTCTCGGATTTAAATAAGTGGCTTATATAATATTTATCAAGGGAAAGTGCCTGGGAAATGGAATCCAGGGTCATGGGTGTTGTTAAGTTTTTGTCAATGTAACTCATGATCGCCTGAGCCCGGTGGGGCTTTGGGGCTGTCCCTCCGGGGCTTGTCTTTTGCCAGGCCCTGTTAATAATAATAAGAATCTGGATCAATGTTGTCATTGCCGTTAGATCGCTGCCGTAAGAGCAGCGATTTTTTATTGCCTCATGAAGGTCCTGAGCCATGGAAACCAGGCGCCTGTATTCCTCTTTAGAGAGCAGGACCAGATTGCCTATGGCAGGTTCCCGGTGGAAACACTCTAATAAGTTGGTGTCAGGGGTGCAGTAAGGGCGGATAAAGGCAGGATTTACGTGAATGACCAGGCGGGTAAAGGCTTCGCTTGTGGTGTTGATGGCCTTATGGATCTCCCGGTTGGAAAACAGGATCAAACTTCCCGGGGTCATATCGTAGCAGGCATCCTCCACAAAATACTGGATGTGGCCGTCCATGAGCAGATAGATTTCATGGCTGTTATGCATGTGAAAATCTACATTTCCGGCAATTTGGCTGGTAGTAAAATCGCAGCTGAAGGGCTCGGTAAATTGGCTGTAATGGTAAGGGCTTTCCTTTTTCATGGCTTCCTCCTTAAATAGACAATTTATGCATACTTATAGTCAATCTACGCAAACAAATTGCGTAAAAAACAGTATATAATAAATCTATCACAGAATGAGGAAAAAGAAAAGAGGAGGTAATCATGGTTCGGGTTGGGATAATCGGCTGCGGAAACATCGGGGGAGTTCACGCTATGGTACTGAATGAAATAAAACAGGTCCGGATCTGCGCTCTGGCAGATATCCGCCTGGAACGGGCAGAGGAATATTCGGCCCGCTTTACGGCCGGAAAGGCAAAGGCATATGAATCCATGGAGGATATGCTTGAAAAGGAAGAGCTTGACGTGATCCATATCTGCACGCCCCACTACTGCCATGTGCCTATGGCGGCAGCGACCTTAAAGAAAGGACTTCATGTATTTATGGAAAAGCCGCCGGCCATAAGCAGAGAGCAGTTTGAAGAGCTTTTATTTGTTTCCGGCCAGAGCAGGGGAAGGTTAGGCATCTGTTTCCAGAACCGGTATAATGAAACCACAAAAAGGGTGAATGAGATCTTGGCCCAGGGAACCCTTGGCAGGATAAAAGGCGGAAGGGCATTTGTGACCTGGCACAGGGATTCTTCCTATTATACAGAAAGCGGCTGGAGAGGAAAACTTGAAACAGAGGGCGGAGGGGCTTTAATCAACCAGTCCATCCACGCTCTTGATCTGCTTCTTTCCTGGCTTGGAAAACCTGTAAGGACGGAAGGCTCCATGAGCAATCACCATCTGAAAGGAATTGTTGAGATAGAGGACACCCTGGAAGCCTATATGGTTTTTACAGAAGGAGCAGAGCCGGTAAGTGCCAGCTTTTATGCCACCACCGCTTACACCATGGATGCGCCGGTTTTCTTAGAGCTAGCCTGTGAAAACGGATTCGTCCGTCTGGAAGGAAACTCTGTCTGGTATCAGACGGAGGGACAGGAGGAGCCTGTGGTATGGCAGGCAAAAAAGTCTTCCCTTATGGGAAAGACTTATTGGGGCAGCGGACACGAAGCCTGTATCAGGGATTTTTATGATTGTTTGGAAACCGGGAAGGATTATTTCAATGACCTGGCCTCGGTTCAGAATACATTTTACACCATGATGGATATTTATGATTCCGCAAGAAATGAGAGGAGATAGGACATGGATAAGGTAAGACTTGGTATTATCGGAATTGGAAACATGGGAAGCGGTCACTTAAAGAATATTCTGGACGGAAAAGTTCCGGAGATGGAAGTGACTGCGGTGGCGGACCGCCAGGAAGGCAGAAGAACCTGGGCAAAGGAGCATTTGCCGGAGTCGGTTGTCATTTTTAAAGAGGGAAAGGATCTGATTGCAGCAGGAGTATGCGATGGGGTCTTAATTGCAGTGCCACATTACCAGCACCCCGAACTGACCATTGATGCCTTGAATCATGGGCTGCATGTAATGTGTGAAAAGCCTGCGGGAGTTTACACCAAGCAGGTTCAGGAAATGAATGAGGCTGCTAAAAAGAGTGACAGGGTCTTTGGCATGATGTTCAACCAGAGGACCAACTGCATTTACCGGAAAATGCATGAGCTTGTAACTGGCGGGGAACTGGGAGCCATCAAGCGGGTCAACTGGATCGTAACGGACTGGTACCGCACTCAGTCCTATTATGACTCAGGAAACTGGAGAGCCACCTGGGATGGAGAAGGCGGCGGCGTGCTGTTAAACCAGTGCCCTCATAACATGGACTTACTCCAGTGGATCTGCGGAATGCCAAGTAAGGTACAGGCATTCTGCCACAACGGGAAATGGCATGACATTGAAGTAGAAGATGATGTAACGGCTTATATGGAATATCCAAACGGGGCTACGGGAGTCTTTGTCACCACAACCGCAGATGCGCCGGGAACCAACCGGTTTGAGATTACTTTGGAAATGGGCAAGCTGGTATGCGAAAACGATAAGCTTATGATTCATAAGCTGGCGGAAAACGAGCGCACCTTCTGCAAAACGGCAAAGGGCGGGTTTGATACCCCGGAATGCACGGTGACAGAAGCTACGACAGACGGGGAGAATGAACAGCATGTGGGAGTGTTAAAGGCGTTTGCCGGGAAGATTCTTCATGGCACTCCCTTAATTGCGGAAGGCGTGGAAGGAATAGGCGGGCTGACCTTATCAAATGCCATGCATTTATCCAGCTGGTTAAAGCGGGAGGTGGAGATCCCCTTTGATGAAGATTTATTCCTGGAGGAGCTTAATAAGCGCCGTAAGGAATCCAGGAAAAAAGAAGGGACCGAAGTGGTGTTTAACACAGAAGGAAGCTATTAGGAAACACCCTTCGGGTATCCCTTTATGCCCAAAGAGCATGGCCAACAAATAGGAAATGAAAAAAGGAGAAACGATTATGTGGGATGGAATTCTATTATCTGGTTTTGCAGATGAAATCGATATGGACTTAGGAAAGCAGATTGAAGTATTAAAGAAGCTGGATATTCATCATGTGGAGATGCGGGGGGTTAACGGCAAGGGCCTGGTCGAGTATTCCATAAACGAAGGAAAGGAAATCAAAAAGCAGCTTGATGAAGCGGGAATCCGTTTATCCTCTGTGGGCTCTCCTATTGGAAAAATAAAAATCACCGATGATTTTGCACCTCATATGGAGCTTTACAAGCATACGGTGGAAATTGCCCATATGATGGAAGTTCCATACATCCGTATGTTCAGCTTTTTCATGCCTGAGAATGAAAGCTATGCTCCTTATCGGGGAAAGGTCATGGAACAGCTTGGACAGTTCGTAGATTACGCAAAGACCAGCCAGGTGGTGCTTCTTCACGAGAATGAAAAGGATATATACGGAGATGTGGCAGACCGCTGTCTGGAAATTATGAAGGAATTCTATGGGGAGCATTTTAAGGCAGTCTTTGACTTTGCCAATTTCGTCCAGTGCAAGCAGGACACTCTGGAAGCTTATGAGATGTTAAAACCCTACATCGCCTATATCCATGTAAAGGATGCCCTGTGGTCCGATGCCAGCGTAGTTCCTGCAGGCATGGGAGACGGACATGTGGAAGAAATCTTAAAGATGCTGAAAGCCGGAGGATACAAGGGATTTTTATCCCTGGAACCTCATTTAAGCGATTTTGCAGGATTCAGCGCTTTGGAGCAGAATGCAGCTGAAAAGAAAAAATTAAGCGGAGAAGAGGCCTTCACCATGGCCTATGAGTCACTTAAGAAAATACTGGAATCAATTTAACGATATATATTCCTGCCGACTGGTTTATGAATGCAAGAGTAAGAAAAAATGCTACTTGTAATTTGTCTGACAAGCTGTTATAATGCCTTTCAAGGAGATAAATGCTTATGAAAATTCAAAAATCGAATGTAACAGCTCAGATTATTGAATATATGAAATCCAACATTGAAAACGGCATCTGGAGAGCCGGTGAGATGATTCCGTCGGAGCATGTTCTTACTGAGGAGCTTTCCGTATCTCGGGCAAGTATCCGTACGGCGATTCAGCAGTTCATTGCATTGGGGCTGATGGAGAGCCATCATGGAAAGGGAACTTATCTTATTTCAAATGATATGTCCGTCTTTCGGAAAACCGGCAGAAAAGATCATTACTACAGCATGGAAGATATTGTCCAGTCTCTTCAGTATCGAATTATCGTAGAGAAGGGGACGGCCCAGTTGGCAGCGGAGCATATCGCTCCGGAGGGGTTAAAGCGGCTGGAAGCTTATCTGGATGAGATGAAACGAAGTGTGGGAGATTCGGATGGGTTTGTGCGCAGCGATATGATGTTTCATCAGGAGATTTCAGAAGCCTCTGGTAATCTGCTGCTTAAGCACGGCTTGTGTGAAGTATTTACAAACACGAGAGAGTACCATCGTCAGCTGAATGAACTGGTTGGATATAAAAACGGCATCTATTATCATACGATGATTCTGGAAGCGCTTAAGAATCGGGATGGGAAAAAGGCAGGACTGCTGATGGAAGAGCATTTGCAGACTTCCATGAAAGATGCGCTGGACTCAGGAACTGAATCATAGTTCATTGTATTTTAACCCCGGCATGATGAGCCGGGGTATAAAATAGAAAATACTTGTCAGACGACTAACAAGAGAAGAGAAAAACAAGTAAAGGCATTGGAGAAAAATGAAATTGCCATTTTTTCTTGGATATCTGATTATCTATTTTCTTGTAGAATTGGTGCCGTAGGTCAGTACCTTTTAAACCGGCGCCTGATAAAGAAGGAAATAAGATTGATTTTATATATAAAAAGGAGAACAAAGGGATGGAAATTAAAAATTTCACAAATTTAACCGGGAAAAAGGCAATCGTAACAGGTGCGGCACAGGGATTGTGTCATGGAATGGCGGAAGGCCTTTTGGAAGCAGGAGCAGAAGTCTGCATCATTGATATCAGCCCAAAGACTCTGGAGGCAGCGAAAGAGTTTTGTGACAGAGGTTACATTTGCCACGGCGTGATTGCTAATTTGGGAGATGATGAGGACCTTGAGAACGGCTTCCATGCTGCAATAACCGGCATGGGAGGGCAACTGGATATTCTGGTCAATGGAGCAGGCGTGCAGAAGCGTCATAAGTCAGAAGAATTTCCCATTGAGGATTGGAATTTTGTAATCAATATCAATTTGAATGCCGTGTTCAAGCTCTGCAAGCTTGCCGGGCAGCAGTTCTTAAAACAGCAGAGCAAAGGAAAAATTATCAACATCGCTTCTATGTTATCCTTTTTTGGCGGCTATACCGTGCCGGCCTATGCGGCATCCAAGGGAGGCGTGTCACAGCTTACAAAAGCTCTGTGCAATGAGTGGGCAGCTGCGGGTATCAATGTCAATGCACTGGCACCTGGTTACATGGATACGGAAATGAACGCGTCACTGACAGAACCGGATAACCCAAGATACAACGAGATTACGGACCGTATCCCGGCACATATATGGGGGACTCCGGAAGATATGAAGGGACCATGCGTTTTTCTGGCATCAGCAGCCTCCGATTATTTAAATGGTGCGGTCATTCCAGTAGACGGCGGATATCTGGTTCGGTAAGAAGGCTTTCATATGATAACTGGAAAGATTATAAAAGAACGAATGGAAGGCTGTAGATATATTTCTGCAAAAGACAGGGGACTGCATGAGGTGATTTCACCGGGGGATACAGATTCGGCCATGGCGGAATTTAACTAGATTAAAAGGTTGGAAAGGAATGGACAGCAATCATGAATATACGAACATCGATTTATTTGCCGCAGTTTACGGTTGGTGAGGATGCGTTTTCAGCATTTGGTGATGAGATGAGAAAATACGGAACCAGAGTGGCAGTGGTTTATGGTGAAAAGGCATGGAATGCATCGAAATCTTATGTTTTGCCTGCATTGCAGGCAGCAGGACTTACCGTAACGGCAGAAGTGCTTTACGGCAAGGACACAACCTTTGAAAATGTGGAACGAATCCTTGCAATACTCGGCAGTCAGGATATCCATATGATTCTTGCCGTTGGAGGGGGAAAATGCATTGATACGGGTAAGGTAATTGGGGATAGAATAGGAAAGGCTGTGTTTACGGTTCCATCCATCGCATCAAACTGTGCTCCGGTAACAAAAATCAGCATTATGTATCATATGGATGGTTCCTTCCGTGAGATCGTAAAACTCAAAACTGTGCCGTCTCATTGTTTTATTGATCCGCGTATCATATTGGCGGCTCCGGCAAAATATCTCTGGGCAGGGATTGGTGATGCGATGGCGAAAAATGTGGAATCTGAGTNNTGTGCTTTTTTCCGATGGTTCGGGAAGGAAAGCAGGCACTGGAGGATGCGAAGGCAGGAAAGGTAAGCGAGGCATTGGTAAATACGATTTTAAATGTCGTAGTAGCTCCTGGTGTCACTTCGGTATCGGTTCATCCGGATTATAACGGCGGGGTCGCACATGCGTTGTTTTATGGACTGACAAAGCGTAAATGTATCGAAAAGAATCATCTGCATGGTGAGGTTGTATCCTATGGCACTCTGGTAAATCTGATTCTCGATCAGAACTGGGATAAGTTTCAGAAGGCTTATGAACGGAATCGTTCCATCGGTCTTCCGGTCTGTCTGGCGGATCTGGAGCTGGACCGCAGCGATTCGCTTGAGGATGTATTGGAGGCAACCCTGGCAAATCAGGAACTGACCCATACACCTTATCCGGTCACGAAAGAAATGATATACCACGCAATACAGGAGTTGGAAGATTATAAAGGTTAAATCACTTGTAATAGACACAGGTAATGCCAAATAACAGCAGCAGACACCTGTGTCTTTCTTTTATTTTCCGCCGGTTATCATTTTAACATAAGAGTTGGAAGATTCTCTCCACACCGAATAGATAAAGCTTTAATCTACGATTCGGGAGCGATTCGGATGGCACAGTCCTGATCTTTGCAGTAAGAACTGAAATCATCATCAGGCATCTGTTCCGTCAATATACAATCAAACTGCCCGATCTCACCGAAGGTCATAAGAGAGGTACGCCCAAACTTTGAGGAATCTGCCAGAAGATAATGCTTCTGGCTCTTTTTTAACGCCGTTTTCTTAATGATGTATTCCTCTGTGGAGGCGTTGCAAACCCCGGCCTGAAGGGAAATTGCGGTGCAGGCCATAAATGCCCGGACAATGTTATAATCCTCCAAGTATTCCACGCAGGAGCTGCCCACTAATGAAGCGGTATCCCTTTTTAGGGATCCGGGCAGGACGATTAAATTGATGTTGGGATAATTCATGGATTTATTGATGACCTGGAGGCTGTTGGTAATGACAGTGACCGTACCTAAATGGGTCAGGTGATCCACAATGCCCATGGTGGTGGTCCCGCTGTCAATAAATATGATATCCCTCTCCCGTACAAAGGAAGCGGCCAGTGCGGCGATCCTCTGCTTACTTTGGGCATTTCTTCCGGCACGCTCATGGAAGGTGACCAAATTAGGGATAGGGGACGCATTTTCGCATGCGATGACGCCGCCGTAGACTTTTTCCACGGTGCCGCGGGCAACAAGGATCTCTAAGTCCCGGCGAAGGGTATTTTTTGAAATTTCAAATTCTTCACACAGGGCATCAATGGAAGCCGTTCTGTGCTCCAGTATATATTGCTCCAGTTGGTCAATTCGGGAAATTCTCATAGGTGTACTCCTTGCTCAGCTGCCTCTCTGGCATACTGTTATAGTAAGATTATAGCAGATGTACAAAAAAATATCAAGAAGTAACCAACACTTAACCAAAATTTAAAAAATAATAGAGATTGTCTTGACTGACACCTAAATAAGTGCTAAAATATGACCATAACATTACATAAATAAAATCAAAACATGACCATAAAAGGGAAGGGAGAGAAAAACTCTTATTGTCACTGATGAAATGGTGGTGGGGTCAGGAAAAGTGATTTCCTCCTCCAATACCGGAAAAGAGATGATTAGGGATGATGTGACGGAGCTTTTCCACAGTCAGTGGGATGGAAGCCCGGATAAAGGAGAAGAAGTATGGGATTAGTAAAAATGAAGGAATTGCTGAATCAGGCCTCAGAAAGAAACAGGGCGGTTGGAGCCTTCAGTGTGGGAAATCTTGAGATGGTGAAGGGAGCTGTAAAGGCAGCTGAAGATATGAATACCTCCATTATCTTACAGATCGCGGAAGTGCGTCTTCCCCATTCCCCGCTGACTCTGATGGGGCCCATGATGGTGGAAGCGGCAAAGAATGCAAAGGTCGATATCGCCGTTCATCTGGATCACGGCAAGACCATTCAAGTGTTAAGACAGGCTTTGGATTATGGGTTCACCTCCGTGATGATGGATGGTTCCACCCTTCCCTTTGAAGAGAACATGGCAAAGACCTTAGAGGCAGTGAATCTCGCCAGGGAATATGGGGCGACCGTGGAAGCAGAGCTTGGCCTGGTGGGCGGCAGCGAGGATGGGAGTACGGATGAGGGAATCCGCTGCACCAATCCTGACGATGCCAGAACCTTTTGCGAAAGGACCGGGGTGGATGCACTTGCAGTAGCAATCGGTAATGCCCATGGCAATTATCCGGTGGCTCCAAGGCTGGCCTTTGATGTTCTGGGAGCCATTGACCAGAAGACCAATGTGCCTCTGGTTCTTCACGGCGGGACAGGAATTACCCCAGAGGACTTCCGGAAAGCCATAGGCCTTGGAATCCGGAAGATCAACATTGCAACGGCCAGTTTTGANNTAAAAAAACTAAAGTATCTTGTAAATGGTCAATGGAAGGAATCGATGACGGAAAAGTATTCTGATTCATATGATCCCAGCACCGGCGAAGTAATAGCCAAAGTACCATGCTGTACTCCGGCAGAAGTGGAAGAAGCCGTGGAGGCTGCAAAAGCGGCATTTCCGTCCTGGTCATCTACCCCTGTAATAAAAAGAGTTCAGGTACTTTATAAGCTCAGGGATCTGCTCATCGAGCATATGGATGAACTGACCATGCTGGTGGCAAAGGAAAACGGTAAAAGCTGGGAAGAGGCTCAGGGCGATGTACTGAAAGCCAAAGAAGGAACCGAACAGGCCATAAGTGCCCCTTCACTGATGATGGGAGAGAGCCTGATGGACGCTTCCACCGGATTTGATACGGTGCTGTACCGTATGCCTTTAGGAGTATTTGCCGGTATCGTGCCTTTTAATTTCCCTGCAATGATCCCTATGGGCTGGATGGCTCCCATGTGTATTGCCTGCGGCAATACCATAGTGCTTAAAGCAGCATCCTTTACCCCTCAGTCCTGTATGCGTATAGCAGAACTGTATAAAGAAGCAGGACTGCCGGACGGCGTCATTAATATTGTCACCTGCTCCAGAAAAGAAGCAGAGATTCTTCTCACTCATCCTGATATCAAAGGGATCAGCTTCGTGGGTTCTACTTCTGTGGGTATGCATATTTATTCCACGGCTGCGGCCACGGGCAAGAGAGTTCAGGCTCTCTGTGAAGCCAAGAATCATGCTCTGGTTTTAAATGATGCTCCGGTTAAGCGTGTAGCG
Source organism: Hungatella sp. UBA5982 (assembly GCA_002429965.1). GTDB lineage: Bacteria > Bacillota > Clostridia > Lachnospirales > Lachnospiraceae > Lacrimispora. The sequence continues at coordinate 5,791 of DJBG01000011.1, read as the reverse complement.
GCGGGTATCATCAATTCTTCTTTCGGATGCGCAGGAGAACGGTGTATGGCTCTGCCTGTTGTGGTTGTACAGGAGGGGATTGCCGATGCCCTTGTTGCGGAGATCATCGCTCAGGCTAAAACACTTAAAGTGGGACCGGCCTATGATAAGAGTACAAAACTGGGCCCGGTGGTAAATAAGGCTCATAAAGAATCCATCGTAAAGTGGATTGAGACAGGTCTAGAAGAAGGCGCAGAGCTTGTACTGGATGGACGCGACATTGTAGTGGAAGGTTATGAAAACGGCTTTTATTTAGGGCCGACGATCTTTGACCATGTGACTCCTGACATGAGCGTAGGGGAAAAAGAAATCTTCGGACCGGTGCTGTGCATTAAGAGAGTGAAGACCTTTGAAGAGGGATTAGAGATCATGAATGCCAATCCATATGCAAACGGTTCTGTTATCTTTACTCAGAACGGTCACTATGCCAGAGAGTTCGCAAGACACTCGGACGGCGGTATGATCGGTATTAACGTGGGAATTCCGGTTCCGGTTGGCATGTTTCCTTTCAACGGCAATAAACTGTCATTTATCGGAGATCTGCACTGCTTAGGCAAGGATGGATACCGGTTCTTCACAGAAAATAAAGTTGTAACTACCAGATGGTTCGACGAAGAAACCGGAGAATCCACAAACGTGAATACCTGGGATGGAACAATCTAAAAGTTACCGGCCAATGATAGATAAAAACGCCCTGCAAGGCGGATTAAAACCTTGCAGTGTGTTTTTTCACGCCATGATATGGCTGAACTCACCGGGAGAAAATAAGGACAATGGCACGCAGAACGGGATGGGAGAGAGGTAACGATGGAATATATAAAATTTGATGAAACCAGAGAGATGGACATAATTCTTCTTGGAAGGGTGGCAATTGATTTTAATCCGGCTTANNATGTGAAAGAAGAATTCAAGCCCTTAAAGAAGGTGCACATGTTTGAAAAGTTTGTGGGCGGTTCTCCGGCTAACATCGCCGTAGGTGTGACCAGACATGGCATGAGGGCGGGATTCATCGGGAAAGTATCAGATGACCAGTTCGGTGAATTTGTAGTGGATTATTTCAATGAACAGGGAATCGATACTTCTCATATTACAAGATGCAAAAATGGAGAAAAGCTGGGCCTGACCTTTACAGAAATGCTTTCTTCCAGTGACAGCAATATCCTGATGTACCGGAACTGCATTGCTGACTTGCAGCTGGATGTAGAAGACATAGACGAAGCGTATATCAAAAAGGCAAAAGCCATTTTGATATCAGGTACGGCGCTTGCACGAAGCCCGTCAAGAGAAGCTGCCCTTAAGGCGGTCATGCTGGCGAAGAGAAACGATGTCAGAATTATCTTTGATATCGATTACAGAGCCTATAACTGGAAAAATGCAGACGAAATATCCATATATTACTCCGCAGTTGCCAAAGAAGCAGACATTATTATGGGCTCAAGAGAAGAATTCGACTTAACGGAAAAACTGATCAAGCCAGGCATGACAGACGAAGATAGTGCGGCACTGTGGCAGAGCTATCGTGCCAGGATCGTGGTCATCAAGCACGGAATGAAAGGGTCTACCGCATATACTCATGACGGACAGTCATTTTCTATCAAACCGTTCCCGGTGGAGGCCAGAAAAGGTTTCGGCGGGGGCGACGGATACGGTTCAGGGTTCCTGTATGGTCTGTATGAGGGCTGGGATATCATAGACTGCCTGGAGTTTGGTTCGGCAGAGGCCTCTATGATGGTAAAGAGCAATAACTGTTCGGATTCTCTGCCTACGCCGGAGGAAGTACATGCATTTATAAAAGAAGAAAAGGAAAAGTTTGGTGAGATGATCGCCCGTGTATAAAAATGTAAAGGAGAGCGGAACATGTCAAAAACAATAAGAATGACAACAGCACAGGCACTTGTGAAGTTTCTGGATAACCAGTATGTTTCTGTCGATGGAGTGGAAACAAAGTTCGTTGAAGGTGTTTTTACTATTTTCGGTCATGGAATCGCGGTTGGCTTAGGAGAGGCTCTGGATACGGACCCCGGACAGCTTAAGGTGCTTCAGGGAAGAAATGAGCAGGGGATGTGCCATGCGGCCATTGCATTCTCAAAGCAGAATAACCGGAAGAAAATCATTCCATGTGCCTCATCCGTGGGACCGGGTGCGGCTAATATGGTAACAGCCTGTGCAACCGCAACGGTAAACAACATTCCGCTTCTGGTATTTCCGGCGGATACCTTTGCCTCCAGACAGCCTGATCCGGTATTGCAGCAGCTGGAACAAAGCAGCAGCCTTGCGACCACAACCAATGATGCTTTTAAACCGGTGTGCAAATACTGGGACAGGATCACCAGACCGGAAATGATCATGAGCGCTATGATCAATGCCATGCGCGTGCTGACGGACCCGGCGGAAACCGGAGCGTGCTGCATTGCCCTCTGTCAGGATGTAGAAGGTGAATCCTATGATTTTCCGGATTACTTCTTTAAGAAACGGGTACACCGGATCACCAGGCCTCTTGCAGTAGAAGAAGAACTGGATGAGATCGCAGACATCCTTGCAGAAGCTAAGAAGCCACTTGTAATTCTAGGCGGGGGAGTCCGTTACTCTGACGCGGGAGAAACCGTAGAAAAATTCTGCGAGGAATTTAAAATACCCTTTGGAGAGACTCAGGGAGGGAAGAGCGCCTGTAAATCAAGCCATCCCTATTGCCTTGGCGGAATCGGAGTTACCGGAACATATGCCTCCAATGTGATCGCAAAGGATGCAGATGTGGTGATTGCTATCGGAACCAGGCTGAGCGATTTTACTACAAGCTCAAAGTGGCTGTATCAAAAGGAAGATGTCCGATTTATTACCATCAATAACAGCAGATTTCATGCATACAAGATGGATGCGGTCAAGGCTGTGGGGGATGCAAAGGTGACCGTTTCGGCCCTGGCGGAGAAGCTTAAGGAAAGACAGTATGTGTCTCAATACAAAAACGAGATCGTTGATGTAAAAAGAAAATGGGACGAAGAGATGGTGCGTTTAGGCAGCATTGAATACACTGGAGATGATTTTGAACCCAACATAAAAGCGCGGGATCCCAGGACCATTCCGGAGTTTGTCCGCTTAACCAATGGAAAGATCACCCAGACCGCCGCTCTTGCAGCAATCAGAAGGGTCATTGATGAAGATGCCATCATCATTACGGCAGGAGGCTCCCTCCCAAGCTGTATGCAGCGCATGTGGACCACTGACAAACGGGGCGGATACCATGCGGAGTACGGGTACTCCTGTATGGGGTATGAAGTGGCAGCCACACTGGGCGTTAAATTTGCGGAACCGGAATCGGAAGTTTACTGTGTTGTAGGGGACTCCAGCTTCCAGATGCTCCACAGTGAGATCATGACCATTATGCAGGAAAGACAGAAGGTCAATATTCTGATATTTGATAACTGCGGCTTTGGCTGCATCAATAATCTGGAAATGAACCATGGAATCGGAAGCCTTGCCACGGAATTCCGCTATACAGACGGGAAAAAGCCCTCTGGGGATTTAATGACCGTTGATTATGCCAAAATCGGGGAGGGCTACGGCCTGAAGTCTTATACCTGCAGAACCATCAAAGAACTGGAAGAGGCTCTGGAAGATGCCAAAACACAGGAAAGGGCCTGCCTGTTTGATTTAAAGGTAATTCCCAAAACCATGTCGGATGGATATGAATCCTGGTGGAACGTAGGTATTGCCACAACCTCAGAGAATAACAGCGTGAGAGAAGCGTGGGAAAGAGTCATGGAAGGTAGAAATGAGGCAAGAAAGTATTGATGCCGCTTTATATTCATTCCTATATTCATTGAACTACAATCTGAGGAATCAGACCGATTGTATTGAAGATGAGAGAGATATATATAGCAGCATGAAGAATTTAAAATAACAAAGGGGATAACTGCCGAAATACCGGCGGTGTAAAAAATATTATAAGACAGGGAAGGGATGCAAAAATGTTAAACAAGGAGAAAGTAAAATTAGGAATAGCACCGATCGCATGGACCAACGATGATTTGCCGGATCTGGGGAAGGAAAACACCTTTGAGCAGTGTGTCAGCGAAATGGCGCTGGCAGGCTTTACAGGCTCTGAGGTGGGCAACAAATATCCAAGAGATGTGGAAGTATTAAAAAAGGCTTTGGACCTTCGCGGCGTAGAAATCTGCAATGCATGGTTTTCCACCTTTCTGATCAGCAGGCCTTATGAGGAGACAGAAGAAGGATTTGAAAAGCATGTGGCGTTCCTGGCAGCCATGGGAGCCAGGGTCGTAGGTGTTTCCGAGCAGAGCTACAGCACACAGGGGATTATAGACCAGCCGGTGTTTGAAGGAAAATATGAGATGGATGACAGGGAATGGAACCTGCTGTGTGAGGGCTTAAACCGCCTTGGAAAACTTTCCAAGGAAAAATACGGGGTGGCTTTGACCTTCCATCACCATATGGGAACCGTTGTCCAGAGCGCTGTGGAGGTAGAGCGCATGATGGCGGGTACTGACCCGGAATATGTGAGCCTGCTCTTTGACAGCGGCCATTTTGCATACTGTGGTGAGGACCCTGTTGCCATGGTGGAAAAGTATGTGGGAAGAATCAAGCATGTACATTTAAAAGATATCCGGCAGTCGATCGTAAAAGGGGTAAGAGAGGAAAAAATGAGCTTCCTGGCAGGAGTCCGGGCAGGCGCATTCACCATTCCCGGAGACGGATGCGTGGACTTTGATTCCATTTTTAAGGTATTGGAAGAAGCTTCTTACGAGGGTTACATGGTAGTGGAAGCAGAGCAGGATCCTGCAAAGGCAAATCCTCTGGAATATGCCATCCGTGCAAGAAAGTTCATCGCCGAGAAGACCGGTCTATAAGAGGAAAGAAAGAGAAAGGAGAAGAAAATTATGGTAACTGTAGGAATTATTGGAGCAGGAAGAATCGGAAAAGTACATACAACCAGCATCTGTAACCTGGTAAAGAATGGGAGGATCAAGACCATTGCCGATCCATTCATGAATGAGGAAACTGACAAATGGGCAAAAGACATGGGGGTTCCCAATACGACTAAGGATTACAGGGAGATTTTAGCAGACCCGGAGATCGATGCCGTGTTGATCTGCTCATCCACCAATACCCATTCCCCTATTTCCGTTGAGGCAATTCAGGCGGGAAAACACGTATTTTGTGAAAAACCCATTGATCACGACATTGAAAAGATCAAGGAAGTTATGGAAGCCTTAAAGGGCAGTAAGATAAAATATCAGGTAGGTTTTAACCGCCGCTTTGACCACAACTTTGAGGCCGTGAGAAATGCGGTTGCAGCCGGAAAGATCGGGGAGCCTCACATTATCAAAGTGACCTCAAGAGATCCGGAGCCGCCAAGCGCTGAGTATGCAGCAGTATCCGGAGGAATGTTCTTAGATATGACCATCCACGATTTTGATATGGTCCGTTACTTAGCAGGCTGCGATGCAGAGGAAATCNNTACCGAAACCAGTGCAGTATTAAGCACTGCCGAAGGCGTTACAGGAGAAAAGCCCCTTTACTTCTTCTTAGAGCGTTATATGCAGTCCTTTGCAAAGGAAGTGAACTGCTTCATCGAAGCCATTGAGAATGATACCGATACCCCTCTTGGTGTAGAAGATGGATTAAAGCCCGTATTAATGGGCATTGCTGCCAAGAAGTCCGTAGAAGAGCACAGACCTGTAAAGATCTCTGAAATCATGATGTAATGAGCGCAAGAGAGCGAAGATGAGCTTGC
>DJBG01000012.1:1377-5664 GCA_002429965.1 Hungatella sp. UBA5982 | reverse complement strand
CCAGCCCCCAGGTAAGGTAATCCAGCGGAACCTCAATAATGTTCTGACGAACCTTTTCTGGATTGTCGGCATTGTCCGTAAGTGCCTGGGCATCCGCAATCATAATAAAAATCTCGTCAAATTCACCGGAATTCTGCAGCTCCACCCTGCGCTTTAATGAACCAACGTAATGGCCGATATGGAGCTTTCCGGTGGGCCGGTCCCCTGTTAAAATAATCTTTCCCATGTTTGTACCTCCAGATGTTTTGTATCGTAAATCAGTAGTGCAGTGGGCGAATCCCCAGTGCAGCGGGCGAATCCGTAGTGCAGCGAACGAATCCGTAGTGCAGCGGGCGCTGCACTACGGATTCGCTCGCTCACGGGCATTCGCCCTATGAAACAGGACAACGGAGAATTTTCTTACGTGCGAGCACGACGAAAATTTTCCGTTGTCCTGTTTCGCACTACTCATTGCTTTCGTGGATATTATACCATTCATTCTGTATTTGTCAATCGGGCGGTTTATTTTGTCTGAAAAATTCCCTCCGCATAGTTTACGGAAGCCATGGCATCCCGGCAGTACTGGTCTGCGCCAATGGTCTTTGCATATCCTTCCGTAAGTACCGCGCCCCCTACCATTACCTTTATAGAAGGATCAATATCCCTAAGCTGCCTGATGGTCTCCTCCATGCTTGGTACCGTGGTGGTCATTAGAGCGCTTAAGCCTACCAGCTTCACGTCATCCCTTACCGCAGTTTCCACGATTCGTTCCGGAGGAACATCCTTTCCTAAGTCAATGACATCATAGCTGTAGTTTTCCAGGAGGACCTTAACAATATTCTTTCCGATATCATGAATATCTCCCTTGACCGTAGCCAGGATGATCTTTCCTTTTTTCTCCTGTGCCACGCCGCTTTCGGCCATTTTCTCCTTTATAACCTCAAAGGCTGCCTTAGCTGCCTCCGCACTCATAAGAAGCTGGGGAAGGAACACCGTTCCATTTTCAAAGCCCTTTCCCACCCGGTCCAGGGCCGGGATCATCTCTCCGTTTATAATAGCCAATGGCNNCCTCCGGAAATACCGCCTGCCAAAGAAGAGCTTCCCTGCCTCACCGTCTCACCGAGAGTGGCCACCTGGCCGCTGTAAACCGAGATATAACCGCTGCACTGAGGGTCCAGATCCGCAAGGGTCCGATAGCTGTAAAAGGAACGCATCATGGCTTCTGAATTGGGATTTATGATGGCTGCGCTTAAGCCATTTTGAAGGGCCATTGTAAAAAAAGCAGCATTGATGATTTCCCTCTGGGGAAGCCCGAAGGAAATGTTGGAAACGCCCAGTATGGTTCTGCCTCCCAGCTCATCCCGGACCCTCCTTAAGGTTTCAAGGGTGGTCAGCGCTCCCTGGCTGTCAGAGCTGACAGTCATGCAGAGAGCATCTATAATGATGTCTTTTTTCTCAATTCCATATTCTGCGGCCTTTTCATAGATTTTCTTTGCAACAGTGATCCTGCCTTCTGCGGTTTCCGGAATGCCGTCTTCATCAAGGGCCAGGGCGACTACAACTCCTCCGTACCGTTTTACCAGAGGAAAGATGGCCTCCATCACTTCCATTTTCCCANNATCAGAGGCTTCCCGTTATAAACCCTCATTGCCCGTTCCATTGCCTCTATATTGGAGGTGTCGATCTGAAGGGGCAGGTCGATGATGCTCTGAAGCTCCACTATCACCTCCACCATCATGGAAGGCTCATCAATTTCCGGAAGTCCCACATTCACATCCAGGACGTGTGCTCCATTGTCCTGCTGGGCCACTCCCTCCCGGAGAATATATTCCAGATTATGATCCCGGAGCGCCTGTTTAAATTTGGATTTTCCCGTTGGATTGATCCTCTCCCCGATGATGACCGGGTCGTTGTCAATCACAACCGCCTGTGCATAGGAAGATATCACGGTCCGGTTTTTCTTATCCGGCAGCCTCACAGGAAAATCCTTGCAAAGAGCCACTGTTTTCTCAATGTGTTCCGGCGTGGTTCCGCAGCCCCCGCCGATCACACAGGCCCCCTCCTCTGCAATTTCCTTCATGGCAGCCGCAAATTCTCCCGCATCGATATCATATACCGTTTTCCCGCCTTCGCTTCTTGGAAGTCCTGCATTAGGATTCACGATAACAGGTATGGAAACCACCTTCATGATGTCCGTTAATATGCCCTTCATCTGCACCGGACCCAGGCCGCAGTTGATGCCCAGGGCATCAACCCCCAAGCCCTCTAAAAGAGCCACCGTGGATTCTACGTTCCCTCCGGTCAAAAGCTTTCCTTTATCATCAAAAATCATGGTTACAAACACAGGAAGGCTGCAGTTTTCCTTTGCAGCAAGCACAGCCGCCTTGGCCTCATAACTGTCGCTCATGGTCTCAATGAGCACCAGGTCCGCTCCCTCCCGTTCCCCGATTTTAACTACCTGGGAAAACATCTTATAGGCATCCTCAAAGTCTAAATCTCCCAGAGGCTTTAAAAGCTTACCCGTAGGGCCTAAATCAAGGGCAATATACCCCTTTTCCTTACCGGCCGGATAAGAGGCTGTCTCCACCGCTTTCCTGGCGTTCTTTAACGCTGCGGTCACTACCTCTTCTAAATCAAATTCCGCACCTTTGTGGAATTTCAGCCCATTGGCTCCAAAGGTATTGGTCTTTATGATGTCCGCACCTGCTTCCAGATAATCACGGTGAAGCTTTGAAATGATATCCGGGTGCTTCACATTCCATGTCTCCGGCAGTTCTCCCGGCTCAAGGCCGCTGGCCTGCAAAAGGCTACCTGTTCCACCGTCGAAAAATACCATCCTCTTCTTTATCTCTTCTAAAATCCCTGCCATATATTCCTCCATCTGCGTTCGTATCTTTTAATCCCTCCGGTATGCACAGTCCGTTTTTCCACAGGATTCACATCCCTTTATCTCACAGCGGTAAGGCTTTCCGCTGACTCCCATCACTGCGGTAACGGACTTGGAAGGAGCCATGAGAAGACTGTCCGTCAGCATGATACCGATCCTTTTGGGCGTTTCCAAAACTGCTGTAATATCCTTCTGGCACTCTAAGGGAAAATCTCCGTAACCCGGGCTGAATCTGGGCCTTAAGTACAGCTTCCTATCCTCATATTCCTCCTTCAGCTTCCGGTTTTCTTCATCACAATATTCCTCAATCATGGCGGTGGCTGCCGCCTGCATAGTGACCGCCTTGCTCATCTGCAGTTTTGTATACTTATGCAAAAGCACATCCACCCCAGCGCCTAACGTGGCGGCAAATAAGATCACCTGTTCACAATCCTGTAAATTCCGGCTTAAATTCCGGCTTTTTGTCTTAAATACGGTAAAATCGATCCAGTCATCAGAAAGCAGCTCCAGGGGATATACCCGGCTTATGCTTTTTGGGGATGCCGCAGCCGTAAGCTCCCTGATACATTCCTCAATCAGGGCGTTCACGGCTTCATCGCCTTCATTTTTCCCGTATCCCAGATACCGCAGGATCTCCCTTCGGCTGATTTCCATTGCTGACCCTCCGTTTTTTAATTTTAAATGGGTCCGTTCCTTTTAAAAGGAGCCGGACCCTGGTTAAAAGGAATCATAATATCTCAGAAAGGTTCTCCTTGATTTTTAACGCCACATCCGGCTTATTCATGGAATAAACATGGATGGCATTCACTCCGTTGGCAATAAGGTCAATGATCTGCTCTGTAGCATAGGCGATTCCCGCCTGCTTCATAGCTGCCGGATTATCTCCGAATCTGTCAACAATAGCCTTGAAACGGGAAGGCAGATAAGTGCCTGACAGTTGGCAGCTTCGGATGATCTGCCTTACGTTGGTGACGGGCATGATTCCTGCAACGACCGGAACCGTAACACCTTTTTCCCGGATGCGGTACAGGTAATTGTATAAAATGTTATTGTCAAAAAACATCTGGGTGGTAACGAAATCACATCCTGCTTCCACCTTTTGTTTTAAGTAATCCATATCAATGGTCTTGCTGGCGGATTCCACATGGCCTTCCGGATAGCAGGCTGCACCAATGCAGAAATCCCCTGCTTCCTTTATCTCCCTGATCAGCTCAGAAGCATAATGGTATTCTCTTTTAGCAGGAGCATCGGTAGGCATATCTCCCCGGAGAGCCAGCACATTTTCAATTCCAGCCGCTTTCAGTTCCCCAAGAACCTGGTGCACCTTTTCTTTGGTAGAGGATACACAGGTCAGATGGGCCAGAGCCGTCACATGATGCTGGTGATGCAGGGTAGAAGCGATATCAACGGTATATTGGCTG
>DJBG01000012.1:920-1267 GCA_002429965.1 Hungatella sp. UBA5982 | reverse complement strand
TGATATCAAAAATACCTTCCGTAATGAACGCTCCGTCTTCCTGCCATTCCCCTGTCGCGGCCTGCTCCATAATGACCGGAATGCTGCTTTCCTCCTGAGGAATTCCTGCCCCAGTTTCCACAAGCCTTAAAAACTCTTCTAAAAAAGTCAGGGAACTTTCCCGGTCTTTCAGGGAAGAGATATAATCATGAAGTTCTCCGGTAGCAGTATCATAATTGACATCCACATACTGGTATACGTAACTTTCATCGCCTGGATCCAGCTGGCTGGTTTCCTCATCCTCAAAAGAGAAACTTTCCACAGTCTCATAATAGGATATGGGGCCATCCTCTTCTTCAAACATATAG
>DJBG01000012.1:0-838 GCA_002429965.1 Hungatella sp. UBA5982 | reverse complement strand
TTATTGCTGTTTTCCTCCACGAACCGGCCTACGGTTCCAATGACCTTTGGTACACCATTTAAGACTACCATCAGTGTAATGAATCCTGCCAGGGGTGCGAGGGGGTTTCTTCCCTTTTTAGCCTGGCCCGGCTGGGAAGGCGTGGAAGGATTATGGCCGGCAGCAGGCGCAACGGGTTTTCTCACTTCCTGATGCCTTGGGGTTACCGGCCTCTGAGGCACACTATTCTGCCTTGCCGGACCATGCGCATTCCCTTTTTGCTGATTTCCCTGTACATTCCTTTTCTGCTGGTTTCCCGGCCCAGCCGGATTGGGAACATCACGGCTGTTTTCATAAGACGGGCGTTTCTCATTCAAATAATATTCTGTATTCCACAAAAGAGGCTTGCGGACCACCCTCCTGCACCTCGGACAGTAATTCGCCTCATTCACCGGAAGATCACAAACCGGACAAATCTTTTTCAACATCCCAAATTCCTCCTTTTATCCCAGCACCAGATGAGCTACTGCAATCTCGTCATCCTCTCTGAATCCCTGGGCACAAACCTGTATATCATAAACATATTTCTCCTGAAGACCGGTAATGAAAGCAATTTCAGTGATGTTCTTTCCTTCCTGAGCAAGTGCCAGAACCTGATGAACATCTGCAATTGTCTTTTTTAACAATTCATCTGATTGACCGGAAGGTTCAAGGCCGGCTGCCTGACTCTCTGATTCTGTAATAAAATCTTCCAGAGACAATTTTCTTTCATTATCCTTGCTGTTATAATAATCCTCTGATATCTCCCAATCCAGTTCTTTCTCTGACATTCTGCCACTCCTTTCCTCTTTCCTGCCCA
>DJBG01000138.1:28878-37447 GCA_002429965.1 Hungatella sp. UBA5982 | reverse complement strand
ATCACGACCCCGGGGCCTGCCTGATGGGAAAAACCGGAGGCCGTTATACTCCCAACTACTCCGCCGCAGCTTCTCACCCGGACCGGGAACGCGCCGCCTACATCCGCGTAAGAGCCGGGGTCCAAGTGCCATTTTTCATCTATGGTCATCCCTATATCCGCCAGCATATAATGTGCCCATAAGGAGCTGTGTCCCGTGTAGAGCGCCGTGTTACGTTTTCTTCGGAGCATCTCATCATTGCTGGGTGCGTTTCCATTGCTGGAAAAATGAAACAGCGTTCTGCCGAATGCGCTGATATCCACCGCAATTTTGTTTTTTCGCCTTTTGGCCTCCTCAATCAGCTCCAGGCCGATTTTCAGTGCTAAGTCCGCATCAAACTCCTCAAAGACCAGATTCTGTTCCTGCCGCTCCAGATCTTTTATCAGTTCCTCATATTCCTTCATGTCTGTGTCTCCTTTTGCCCTGCCCTTTGTTCCGGCCCTGCGGCAGTGGCTTTCTGCTGTTAATTTTAGCCGGCAGTATTATACCTGCCCTTTGTTCCAAAGCTGCGGCTGCGACTGTACCACAGTTCCGGGGAGTTTCAGTGCCTCTTCCATAAGAATCGCCAGGTAGGCATCCTGAAGGGCATCCGCCAGGGGGTAGCGTTCCGTTCCGTTCCGGATATATTCCTCCATTCCGTCTAACAGCAACGCCAGCGCCGTCTCGTCCTCCGCCAGGCCGCTTCCCGGAAAGGGATTCTGGTAGACAGCCTTTTCCCCTAAATAAACCGCTTCAATGGAGCCCGCCTGTTTCCCTGTCTCTATCCTCAGTTCCTGTGTCACCGGCCTGCGGTTTTCATCCAGAAAGCGAACCGTAAAGTCGTCAAGCTCCCCCAAAGGTCCCTGGAGGTTCATATGCCTGCTTCGCAGAAAGGAATGGTACTGGACGCTGCAGAAATCAGAAAACGCCGTTTTCCCGCTTTCAAACTCAAAGGTAAAGCGTTCCAGAACCTTCTGCACCAGTTCCCCGTCTGTGACCGCGCCCCAGCGGGAATCCGTTTCCACGATGGAAACCTGGTAGGATTTTCCACATATGCGTACCGGTTCATCCCACACCTTCAAAAATCTCCGGATCAGGCTGGCTCCATGATAGCCGTGAGCCAGGGACAGTCTTAAAAAGGCTGGTTCTCCCAACACGCCGCTTTCTGCCACGCCTAAGCGGCAGGCGACGGCCGGATAATTTAAATATTGCTCCGCCACCTGTATTTTGTATCCGTTCTCTGTTCGGAGCCGCCACAGCTCGTTGAGTCCGGAAAGCTCCAGAGAGGGCGGAGTCTCACTGAGAACCGGAAATCCGGCCTCCATCCAGAACTGGCTTATGGAGAATATGGACGGTTTACTTACCGCCACTACAACGAAATCAGGCTTCATCGCCATGCAGTCCCCGGCGGATATACTGGTTAAAACGCCGTGTTCCCGGCGGATATTCTCCGCCTTCTCCTTAGACCGGCAAAGCATGGCGCACACTTCAAAACGCTCCGGAAGGGCCTTTGCAATCCTTAGATAGAATAAGGACCGCCACCCGGAACCGACGATTAAATACCGCAGCTTATTCATTTCCTCCGCCTTCCCCGTGAGGCTCTTTACGAAGCTTCTCCTCCTCACGCACCCGTTTTTCCAACTCCAGTTCGTAGGCTTCGGCGTCGACGGGCAGCGTCACCTTTTTACCCAGCCATGCGGAAAGATAGGCGGCATTGGCGATCTCCAGAGCACGTATTCCCTCCTCGCCGCAGGCGGTTAAGGGCTCATCGGTAAACACTGCAGCCGCGAAGTTTTCAAACATCTGGGGATAAGGTTCCTCCTGCCCGCCAAATTCCTCTATTCCGTATTCCTCGCCCAGTTCTTCCCTGGCGTTACAGGAAGCCCGTTTCCCATACTCCCTTGTATCCTCATTGTATTTCCAGAAGTGGAGCGTATCATCCTCCAGAAGCAGCTTTCCTCTGGTACCCACGATCTCCAGCTTCTCCGTCCAGGTTCCTTCCCCCGTGGTCAGGATGAATGCGGCGGTCATCTTGTCCGGATATTCCATCAGGACCGTGGCCTCGTCGTCTACCAGAAAATCATTGTACTTTCCAAACGGGATCTCGGCGTAAACGGCCACGGGCATACCGAACAGCCACTGCCAGATATCCAGAATATGCTGCCCCTGGTTGATCAGACCGCCTCCGCCTTCCCCGCTCCAACAACTGCGCCAGTCCGCCGACTGATGATACCGAACAGTTCTGAAAAATCTGGAGTTCTCTAATAGGACTCTGCTGATTTTTCCCAGCTCCCCGCTGCCTATCATGGTTTTGATCCTGTTGTATTTCCGGTACAGGCGCTGATGAAACATCATGGCGAATTTCTTTTCCGCCGCCGCCGCAGCCTCGTTCATGGCGCGGCACTGCAGTAGTGATACCCCGGACGGCTTATCACAGAATACATGCTTCCCGTGTTCAAATGCCTGAACCGCAAGCTGGGGATGCGTCCTGTGGGGGGTAGCGATGAGCACCGCATCAAATCTCCAAGCTTCCTCATACATGGCTTCTGCACTGTCGAATATGACGGCTTCATTGCTGAGATTTTCTTTTGCCCACTGCTTTGACTGCAAGCTTCGGCAGCATACCGCTGCCAGTGTCAGAGAACTGTTCCTATCCCCGTCAATCATCTTTGCATAGGTTTTTCCTAAAGAACCGACCCCTATGAGCGCTATTTTGATTTTTTCCATATGTCGCCTCCTCTTACCTATATCATAGCAGGAGCCAATCCGGCGCCGCCACGATTTTTTTATGTATTTTAGATAGAAACTTTGTTTTTTTGCCTTTTCTTATAGCTGTTTTTTCTGTAAAATAAGTTGCTTTCTATAAGAAAATGTGATTTTTTGTAGGATATTTTCACATCCGCCCTATAAATTTTTACTATTTTAGGGACCTTTCCTCCATAATTTATTCCGGTCCCTTAAAGGCATGAAAAAAAGAGCTGCCGAAGATTTATCAAATAATCCATTAAAATGCGGCTGAGAAGTTAATTCGTGTAGTTTCTTTATCTTTTTTTCGCAATGGGGCTTAAAGGCCGCCAACTATGTAAGGTTATACATTATGAGGTCTATTGGCCGAAAGAGAGATATTGTATCGGTTTCCGTAAGCACTGGCGGAAATGGCTGCTAAGGACAGAATAATCTGTGAAGAGTGGAAATGTTATGTATGAATTTTGAGTCGGCGGAACAGATGAGTTGGAGATTTAGGATTTAGCGTATCGCAGAACATGGTTCTTAGAGTAAAATAGACTTACTAAAGATTTAAGGGGAGAGTAGGAGCATGAATAAAGAATTTTGGAGTGCAATATACAGGCTGGTAAGAGAATCGGAAATTGTTATCGACAGACCGAAAGGAAGTGTGCATCCACGTTATTCTAACTTTCTTTACAAAGTTGATTATGGATATTTGAAAATACATCATCTATGGATGGAGGTGGTATTGATATCTGGAAAGGTACAGCGCCGAAACAGAAGGTCGATGCCATCATATGTATTGTTGACTTGTTAAAGCGTGATTCTGAAATAAAATTATTAATGGGCTGTACAGAAGAAGAAAAGGGTATTGTTTATAAAACCCATAATGAAACAGAATATATAAAAGGAATTATAAAACAAAGGCCATCAAGAAAATAGATTTATTGATATATATATCTTAAGAAGATTATACCTGCATTTTATAAGGATTTCTTGCAGCTGCCAGGGTTTATTAATGGCAATAGTTGTGATAATGGATATTTTTATTTCGCTTTATTATCATCAACTTTTTCACGCGGATGTACTCCCCATCTTAGGAATAAGGTATATTAAATATACCGCTTAACCTTATTCATGTAGTTTATATACTCTGTCCCAAATTTGTTGACACACCATCTTTCTTCGGAAAGAATAATCCAGTGTGCAGATATTTGAAAAACAAGCAGAGATATAAGCAGCAATATAGAATGTGTTAACAATACACAGCTTGAGAAATATATGAAATACCCTATATACATAGGGTTTCTGGAAATCTTAAATATTCCGTTTGTATTTATTCCGCTTTGCTCAGGTTTTGCAAAGTTAACAGTGGAAATGATAAGAACACTGATGCCTAAGATGTAGATTAATAAGGCGATAAAAAACAATGGCGGTTTGGTCTGGATTTTCAGAAAAACCAAATATAAGATAATAAAAGCGTTTGAAAGCTGGTAAAAAAGGTAGGCAACCTTTTCTCCTCCCTCTAATGGGGCAAAGAGAGCGGCACGGCTTAAAGCATCCTTATTTATCATTTTCAGCAAACCGAACCTTATGAGAAAGAGTGGTATTATTAATAGAAATGCATTCACTTTAAGCGCCCCCCTATCTGTTGCTATTGCGTATCAATAGAAATCTTACCATTTGCTAAATTATATCACATGTGCCATAAACAGTCTATTGAGAAAAGTCCTTCTCAAGCAGACTTAGCGAAAACGTAACTTCTTTTGAAGTGTAACTGTTTTAAGTACTGGATATTTCATGAGAGTTGGATCGGAAGTTCGCGATTAGAAATGTAGAAAACCCTGATAATATTAAGATTTTTGATATAGTATAGGGCCGAAATTCTAAGCAGTCCAATCAAACTGTTCTAAATTTCGACCCTATATCAGCTAATGGAGACAACAGGACTCGAACCTGCGACCCTCTACACGTCAAGCAGATGCTCTCCCAGCTGAGCNNTTTAATTTTTCTATTACAAAATCTGGGTATTCAATCTTCCGATAGCTCCCGTAGGTTTTTGGCTGCTTGATATGCCAGAGACCATCAGGTCCTTGAACCATGCTTTTATTTACATCAACAATATTACCTTTGATATCCTTAGATGTAAGCGCACATATCTCACCGCGCCTCATAGGTCCGAATGCCGCGAGTAGTACAGCTATTTCCAACTCTTTTCCCTCAATGTGTTTCAGTAGTTTTTTTATATCTTCATCAGATGGTGTGTATAAGTCTGGTTTTTTCTTCGCCGGAAGCGTTGTCTTTAACCTTAAATCTGGTGCGAACATTTCAAGGGCGGCGGTTAGTAGAGCATGAGCATTGCGTACTGTTTTTGGGCTTAGACTTTTTGACAGATCACTGATCCATATCTGAGTGATCGTACTAGTTAGCTTGTCTAATTTAACACTGCCAAAGTCTCCACTAAAATAATTCCTTAAGGTCCCTTCATAAATCTTGGTTGTGCTAGGAGATAGAACTCCACGTTTGGCATCAATGTACCGAGATACAGCATTGTGAACTGTAATATCTTCTGGAGATTCTTTACTTTTTCCTAATTTCCATTCTAAAGCGGCGTATTCTGCTTCTTCTGGCGAAGGTGCAGTAAAAGATTTTCGAATCCTTTTTCCTGAAGCATCTCTTTGAAGAAACACTTCCACTCTCCAGGCTCCAGATGGCAATTCCCTTGCTTTTGCCATACAATCCCCTCCTTTTCCTTCTGTTTATCGTTTTTTTCTGTTGTTAATCTTTTATCTTCATTTTTCTTACAGCTTCAATTAATCCTTCTAATTCATTAAACCCAACACCTAATTCTGCTAGTTGTTTGGCATATTCCAAATATTCCTTTTCTTTTTCGCTTTCAATGTTATTATTTTTCCCCAAAGATTCCTCTCCGGTCATTAAAAAATCAAGACTAACTTGTAAAAAATCTGCAATTTTTTGAAGCTTGACTTGCTTTGGGATATAACGCCCACTTTTCCAATCACTAAAAGTAGACTTTGTAATACCGGCGCCTCTTGCCACATCTGAATCTTTATATCCAGCTGAATCCCGTAATTTGCAATACCTTCCGTATATATTCTCTGGCATAAAATTTCCTTTCTGAAAAACGGTACAGAAAATAGAACAAAATAGTATTGACAAGTACAGATATCTGTATTATCATAATGCTATAGAGTTCAGGTTTCAGTACAATTTATAATTATATGTTCCCAACAAACATATTATAACTGAAATCCGAACTATAATCAAGAGTAAAGTTCAGAAATGGGGTGAGAAATTTTGTATGCGAAGTATGTTGAATTGAAAAATGCGAAAGGAGTGACAGATTATCGAGTTTCCGTAGACACAGGAATATCAAGATCGACATTTTCTGAATGGAAAAGCGGACGTAGTAAACCAAAGATTGTTAAGTTAATGAAGTTAGCCCTTTATTTTAATGTACCTATTGAATTTTTATTAGAGGAAGGTAGTGATAATTTATGCAAAAAAGACACTCAACACAACGTGCTGAAGAGCTAAAAGTACTTATTGCAACGGTTAAAATTAAGCACAAGCTTACTAATGCACAGTTGGCAAAAAAGCTTGATACACCTCTTAGCACATTTACTTATTGGAAGGGTCATATAGAAAGATTCCCAGTAGGAAAAATATGGTTGTTAGAAGTTATGGCGGGAAAATAACCAATCTACATAGAAAGGAGGACAAGCCATGCAAAACCATAACCCCCTAGACGATTACACCGACCACAGCCCATCACTGGCTCTTGAAATAGTGAAGTACATAATGCCACGAATGATATTTGTTGCAGGCTGTGGGCTGATATTAGCGGTGTGTGCGTATTTAGAGGTACTTTGAATTAGTAATTTCCCGGAGTAACGGGAGAAAGGCGGAATTATGNNAATGATATTATTTATAAATTTTGGAAATGGGTATCAGAACACCAGGACAATGAGACGGTTGTGGAGCATGATGGTGAAGGTAATTTATGTATTTGGATTGATTTTAGTGATTTAGATGATTTTGCAGAAAAGTATATAACTGACATAGAGGATTCATTACAGACAGTTCTCTTTAATGGACATTTGTGCGTTGAAGTAAAAGATTTCCTGGACGGGCATGGGTTTACTATGGATGATGTCTGGGCGCATAGACCTAGCTGCTTAGTGGATTAAACTGAGTACTTTCATGGCAAATTAGAATAGGAGGATTCATGAACGATTTAAAAATTTTTAACAACGCCGAGTTCGGGCAGATACGAACAGTGGACTTAGAAGGGAAGATTTATTTTGTAGGAAACGATATTGCTAAGGCTTTAGAATACGCAAGACCATATGAGGCAGTAACAGCTCATTGCAAGGGGGCGGTAAGTTACCGCATCCTCACAAACGGCGGTGAACAGGAAGCAAAAGTTATCCCAGAAGGTGATATTTATCGACTGATTGTGAAAGCGGCTGATCAGAGCAGGAATCCAGATATAAAAGAAAAAGCGGAACGTTTCGAGGTTTGGGTATTTGATGAAGTTCTTCCTTCTCTCAGACAGACTGGTCATTACGAAATGCCAAACATGTCAAGAGAACTACAGGCCATCATAATGATTGACAGAAAACAGGTCCAGATGGAAAAGCGGATGGACAAGCTGGAGTATGATATCCCTCTCNNTACGGAGCCGAAGCGGACGAGCTTTCCAGCCATGTAAAGCGAAAAGGAGTGAAGGTCCTGGGCGGTAAGCAGTCAGAGGCATATAAAGACAGTGAAATCCGTTCCAAGGTTTACCGGGACATTTACGACCAGATCAGACGGGAATTTAATCTCTATGATAACAGCGGCAAAGCAAGGTCATACAAGGCCCTGAAACGGAAGTATATCGCTGATGCGCATGAACTGATTGACTGCTATGTGGTGCCTACATATCTGGCAGAACTGATTGAGGCGGCCAATGCTCAAATGAACTTAGGCGTTGCGTAATATGCAGAGTAATG
Source organism: Hungatella sp. UBA5982 (assembly GCA_002429965.1). Classification (GTDB taxonomy): domain Bacteria; phylum Bacillota; class Clostridia; order Lachnospirales; family Lachnospiraceae; genus Lacrimispora. Next base: position 29,684 of record DJBG01000138.1, on the reverse strand, counting down.
GCAATGAGTTGAAGAAAGGACATTTCGAAGGAGGTCGCACATTCGTATACGCGATCATATACAAGGACCTTAGATTTATTCTTTACAACACTGATTTTGAAGGAGACACAAGAATATTTTTAATAGTTCCTGACAAGCAGGAGGTGATGTAAGTGTGTAGTTGCATGAAAGAGCTTGAACAGAAATTTATGGATAATTTCGGATATGAAGAGGTAAGTGGTCCGGTTGAAATGCTATCTGGTAGAGCGTATTTATCTTTTGAGGTAAAGGGAAGAGGAAAGACCAAGCATGTACCAATGATGCTTTCGAAATGCCCGATTTGTGGCAAGGAATATGAAACTAAATAACGAAGCGAACGCCGCAAAGGTGGCGTAAGGAGGAAAACAAAGATGTGCAGATTTAAGTCAGGAATTATTTTAAAAAGCAAAGTAGTAGTAGCACCAGGAGCAAATGACAGTCATTCGGACCTGCTGGAAGAAATGGGAATCGAAGATACCAGATGGAATGCTGAGAGGGTGTTTGTCCGCGCCGAACTGGTCCCCGAAGATAATGAATGGTGGGTAAGCCCTAAGGAACAGCCAGACAGATGGACTTTCATTGTAGATCAGGACATTGTGCCGGAGTGGTTTGACAAGGCAGAACATGAAAAAATCTTCCGTGAGTATGTGTGTGACTGGTGGGACAAGCATGTACTGGTGGACAAGAAGATTGATGAATTATCATCGGGATTCTACAAGCTGAAACGCTGCGAAGTAAAGAAATTATGTAATGATGTTTTGGTTTTGTTGGACAGCTCCCAGGTAGGC
>DJBG01000138.1:0-28820 GCA_002429965.1 Hungatella sp. UBA5982 | reverse complement strand
AGGCAAGATGTTGGGCAGCTCCACAGCAAGAAACTTTAAGAATTATCCCAAAATTCAGATCATGGTTCCCGACACAGGCAATTTTGAAATGGTAGCTTTTAAGGAGGTAAGCGAGGAATGAAAGCAAGAATATCCGCAGCAGATTTTAAGAGAATCATTGATAATACGAAGAGATTTACTGGAAACGATTGGAAAAATCAAAAGTTTTCATGGATTTATTTGCAGATAGACGCAGAAGAAAAAAGTATCAGTGCGACGGCTCTTGACGGGCATAGAATATCGTTCGAATTTGCTGATATAGAAGAAGCTGACGAATCGTTTACGTGCTACATAAAGCCAAACATTCCAAAGATTGCAAGGCATGACCAGTATGCAGATTTGGAAGTATCAAACAATCGCCTTTTAGTGCAGGTTGGAGATTCTATCATGGGATACGTTCAGCCAGAGGGTGAGTACTTCAAAACCGATAAAATGATGGGCGAATTAATGGAATCTCCAAAGGCGCTCACAATAGGAGTAGACGCAAATCTTCTGAAAGATGCGCTGGCTTCTATCAGTGATTATGGTGACCGCATTCCTATTGCAAGAATTGATTTAAGAGGACCGAAGGACGCAATTGTTATCAGATCAGGCGAAAGAGGCAAGAGAGAGAACATCAAAATCGTTCTTCCAGTAAACCTACGCTGCGAGGAGTACTAATGAGCAGGAAACATAAAACCCTCAAAACCGGAGCAGCTATTGGAATGAACCCATTCGGCTGGGGAAACGGCGGTAAAAGAAAAAGGCCCACAGGTGCGCCAACACCTGCAGGTCAAGTAACTGTAAAAATCATTCATAACCCGTATTATACGTGGTAAATCGGAGGTAGTCAAGATGGAAAATAAAATACAGATGGCATATTTGCCACTTAAAGAGTATGCGGAAGGAAAAGCAGCTTTATCAAGAATAGAGACTATGAAAGAATGTTTACTACGTGGTGATTATGTTCAAACATCTAAGAAAATAGCTGACATTTTGGGTTGTGATTCTGAACGTCCACAAAATTCATACTTGCCAGTTAAAGAGTATACGGAAGGTAAGATTGCATTATTAAAGATCCAAATATTGAAGGATCTTGCGATTGAGAGTAGTTATGGAGTAACAGATGAAACCATAGCAGGAATCTTAGGAATTGAACTTCCAGTAAAGGAAAAACCAGATGAACAGCAATAAATGCGACATGTGCGGCCTGTATCTGGAATTAGACGGCGCAGCGTGTGAAGAATGTATTAATAAATCGATGATTACTAAGAAGGTGGCTATGAGAAGCCAGATAGGAGCGGATTATGAGCAATATGGAACTGAATGTAATAACGGGGAATATGGAGATCACGGCGAACTTTGATGATTTCGAAAAATGGATAGAAGAGCGTACTCATGAATATGACGGTGTTGTTTTCACAGAGGATCAGAAAACGGCTGCAAAAAAGAGCGTTTCCGATCTTAGAAAAGTGAAAAAGTCCGTGGACGATAGCCTTAAAGCTACGAAGAAATTATGGATGGAACCATTTGAAAGATTCTCAGATAAGGTCAAGGCCCTTTCTGCAAAGCTTGATCTCCCTATCGATTACATAAACGGACAAGTTGAAGAGTTCGAAAGCAAGCGCATTGCAGAGCGTGAAGCCGATATCCAGAGGATTTATGATGAAAATATCGGTGATATGATCGATTTCCTTCCGCTGTATAAAATCAAATCGGATAAGTGGACCAATGCCAGTACAAGCCTTAAGGCTCTGACAAAAGAAATGACCGAAGTTATTACCAATGCAAGGGCTGGCAAGATGGCTATTGATGCCAATAATTCAGAGGCCAAAGAGGAGGCGTTACGTATTTTTGCAGCTACGCTTAATCTGCCTGAGGCATTGGGCCACATCAACAAGTATGAGGCTCAGAAAGCCGAGATTTTAAAGCGAGAAGAAGCCAGATTGCAAGCAGAGCAGGAGAGACGTATACAGGCCGAAATTGAGCGTGCAAAGGCAGATGAACGCCGAAAGATTGCCGAGGAGGAACGGATCAGAAAAGAAGCGGAGGAAGCAGCAAAGGCAGAAATCAAAAAAGCGATTACAACCGTTAATGAAACCGATGCCGCACCGCTTACTATGCCGGAATCTATAAAGGCTGTTTATACGGTAGTCGGAACTGATGCAGAGTTACAGGAACTTGAAATGGCTATGAATAGCCTGGGACTTTATTTTGAGAGAAAGGATATATAGGTGATTAAATGAACAGCAAGAATTTGAAAAAGGCCTTGAATGCAAAGTTGACTGACTGGCTAAAAAGCGTTGACGATAGCGAGATTAAGAAAGAGATTAAGGAAAATGTAATTATCACCGGTGGTGCTATTGTTTCTTTGTTGACTGGAGATAAAGTCAATGATTATGACGTTTACTTCCGAACCAAAGAATCGCTTGTAAAGGTCGCTGAATACTACGTTAAGAAATGGAATGACGGTAAACACAAGCGGTCTGCCGAACTGAGAGTAAATGAAGCCGGGCAAGTCAAGTGCTTTATTTCTTCCGCAGGTATGGCCTCGGAGGAAGACGAAAAGGAGAAAGAAGAGCCTACGCCTTTTGAAGAATTTGAGCCAGAAGAATCTGAATCTGATACACCAGAAGCAGACAAATATAGACCAGTGTTTCTTACCAGTAATGCAATTACCTTATCAGATAAAATTCAGGTTGTTACGCGGTTTTATGGAGAGGTTGAAGAGATANNTACATAAAAACTATGATTTCGCACACTGTACCTGCGCATGGAGTAGTTGGGACAATAACCTTTTATTGCCTCAGAAAGCCCTTGAATGCATCATAAACAAGGAATTGTACTATATCGGCAGCAAGTACCCTCTGTGCTCCATTATACGCACCAGGAAGTATATAAACCGCGGGTATACAATCAATGCCGGGCAGTATTTGAAGATGTGCTTGCAGTTGAACGATATTGACCTGCGAAACATTGAAGTCTTAGAGGATCAGCTTGTAGGTGTTGACAGTGCGTACTTTGAAACAGCCATAGAAGTGATTGAGAATAAGAAAAACAATGATCCTACGTTTGAACCGGATAATGATTACCTGTTTGAAGTGATTAACCGTATTTTCTAAGGTGGTGATAAATTTGAAAGGTTTAGAACTTTACAAGAAAGTTAGAGTGGTTCCCGTAGAAGCTCAAAAAAAGATATCTGGTGGTCGTTTAAGCGGCATGACAGATATTAACCCGATGTGGCGAATTAAAGTTCTTACGGAGCAATTCGGGCCTTGCGGATTTGGCTGGTATTATATCCCGGTGCGTAAATGGTTAGAACAATCTGGAAATGAAGTGGCTGCATTTGTTGACATTGAATTATACATAAAGTCTGGTGACGAATGGTCAAAGCCTATATCCGGAACTGGNNATGTTACAAGATGGCAACTACTGACGCTATATCAGTAGCTTGTAAGCAACTTGGATTCGGTGCAAATGTGTACTGGCAAGCTGACAAAACAAAATACGACATAACGGAGCCAGACGAAGAAATACCAAAGCCAACAAAAAAGCAGTTAAGTGAGATATATAAAGAACTGGCACGTACTGGCATTGGAAGAACTGGACTGCTTAAAAATTACAAAATTGAAGTATTGGAAGCAATGACCATTGAACAATATAACGATGCTATAAAAACGCTGAAATCAAAACCGGATAAACCTATTGATCCTGCAACGATTCCACCTGAAAATGCAGATGATGGCACACCGTGGGGTAATGCAAATGGAGTTTAAAGGCCGGGTAGTAGACATAGCTCGGAACTGGAAAACAGGTAGATTCAGGATCACATTTGAAGCCGAGGAAGATATCAGCAAGCAGGTAGAGAGCACCACAGACAAGCTTCTTACCATTACAGCCAAGCTATTCCGCCGTAAGCGCAGTCTTGATGCAAATGCCTATGNNTAAGTGGTCCGTATATCTGGACATGCTTGGACGGTATGGCGTGTTTACTCACATCATTGTCCGTCCTGGTGTAGTTGACCGGGTGATTGCTGAATGGCGAACGGTTAAGAATCTTGGAGAAGTCACAGTCTCAGGGCAGACCGGAATACAGCTCCAGTGTTATTTCGGAAGCAGCACCTACGACACAAAGGAAATGTCAGTGTTTATCGAAGGTGTCGTAAGCGAATGCCACGAATTAGGCATTGAAACCGCAACGCCGGAAGAGTTGGAGAGAATGAAAAGGGAGTGGGGCGTTAGTCTTTGAAAAGCGTATTGCAGGATACAAAAGAGTGCTATTTTTGCCATTCTACTTACTACCTTGAGAATCATCATATTTTCTTTGGTGATCCAAACCGCAAGAAGTCAGAGAAACGAGGGCTTAAGGTGTGGTTATGCCATAATCACCATAGGAACGGCCCTTATGCGGTACATAAGAACCGTGAATCAAATTTGCAATTAAAAGAAATGGCTCAGACTTATTATGAGCAGAATATAGGAACCCGTGAACAATTCATAGTTGAGTTCGGAAAAAGTTACTTATAGCCTTGTGTGCCTTAACGGGCTGACAATAAAAGGAATCCCAAAGGTCTATGTGTCACGACATGCCATTGGTACAGCCTCCGCTGCTATTTCAGGGCGGCGGGGGAGAAAGGAGTGATTTGTTGAAGAAGGAAAAGATTAATAGCAGAGATAAAGGAGCCAGGGGAGAAAGAGAACTTGCCGAGGCCCTTAGAGAATATGGGTATAAAACACGGAGAGGTCAGCAATATTGCGGTGATACAGGTGCCGCCGATGTAGTAGGACTTCCGCAGATACATATTGAATGCAAGAGAGTTGAAAGGCTTAATCTTTACAATGCCATAGAACAGGCTAAATCTAACGCAGAAGCGAAGGAGATTCCTTTTGGTGAATGCAACCTTCCTGCAGTATTCCACCGGAAGAATAAGCGCGAATGGCTTGTTGTGATGCCATTAAAAGATTGGATTACCATTTACCGTGAATGGGAAGCCGGGAATGCTTTAGAACAGGAGTGATGATTTGGGCGAAGTTAAATGGATCCGGTTAAGCATCAATATGTTTGATAACCGGAAAATAAAATCCCTCCGAAGCCTACCAGAAGGAAATAACATAATCCTGATATGGGTTGCACTCCTTACGATTGCCGGACGGTGCAACGCCGGAGGAATGATTTTTCTGACTGAGAATATCCCATACACCACAAAGATGCTGGCTGATGAACTGGATTTTGAGGAGAATATCATAGTCCTTGCCCTGAATGCTCTCAGAATGTTGGAAATGGTGCAAGATCATGACGAGGCCTTGCTAATCACCGGTTGGGAAGAACATCAGAACGTTGATGGACTTGAAAAAATCAGGGAGCAGAGTCGGAAACGAGTGGCAAAGTACAGGGAAAAACAGAAGGAATTGCCTTGTAACGTTACAGTAACACCAGATGTAACGCCATGTAACGCAATAGAAAGAGAAATAGAATTAGAAATAGATAAAGAAAAAGATATAAAACATATTGTGCACGAAGCACGCGCACTGTTTGAGGATTTGTGGAAACTGTATCCTTCGAAAAAAGGGAAAGGTCAGGTGTCGGATACTAAGAAAAAGGAATTGCTTAAGATTGGCAAAGAGGAATTGGAAAGAGCCATTGACCGGTATAAGGCTGATCTGAAAAAAGATGTAGACTGGCGTAAGACACAGAACGGAAGCACGTTCTTTAATTCAGGCTATGTTGACTATCTTGATAACAATTATGAGGGAGGGAAGAACGATGGGACGCCTGGAGGACGAACTGGATCGAATGAAAAGGGACTTATTGCAGAGGCGATCGCAGCCGGGGTCAGCACAGAGTTTGAAGGATTCGGAAACTTCGACTGATGTGTGCCCTAAATGTAATGGAACCGGCTGGATTTATTACACCGAGAATGGTTATGAGTTCGGTAGGAAATGCGATTGCTGGGATAAGATGGTAGCTTCCAGGCGGTTAAAGTTTGCTGAGCTTCCGGAAGCGTTTAAAGATGTGAAATTAAGCAATTTCAACTTATCTATTTATCGCACGATTGAAAGCAGAAATTTGATAGCTGTAGCAGCAAAGACGGTGACACATTATCTTGAAAACTTTGAAGCAATGAAAAGCAATGGTATGGGGCTGTATCTTTTTTCCAATACGAAAGGTTCAGGTAAGACGAGAATGGCGGTAGGAATAGCCAATTCACTCCTAAAAAACCATCAGGTTAAATTTGCCGGATCCACAACCATTATCAAAGAAATCAAGCGGACATGGAATAAAAAACTGAGTGAGGTCGGAGAAACAGAAAGCCAGCTCCTTGATTCATTGGCAGCCGTTGAAATCCTGATTATTGATGATTTTGGCACAGAGACCCCGGCAGGCTGGATCAATGATAAGTTCTACCAGATAATCAATGACCGGTATGTAGGGCGTAAGGTGACGATTTTTACCAGTAATGCGGCATTGGACAGGCTGAATTATGATGATCGGATCACCAACCGGATAAAGGAACGGACATATCAGATTGCTTTCCCGGAAGAGTCAGTCAGGGATTACATAGCAGAGAAGAACAATCAGGAGCTTATTAATAACCTTAAGCAAAATATCACAGAGGGCAAAACAAACGGAATTTGAGCCATCAGCGTGCGCCAGAGAGCGCAAGAAAGGGATAAGATCATGAACAGAAAAGAGATAAGCGAGATCAAAAAGATTTTTACTCCTGCAAATTGCAGCCTTACAAGAATTTGCAGTTGCTATGTAGATGCCGAGAAGAACAAGAGAGCAGAACTGAAAGAAGCGTTCCTGTCTCTGCCAGATGAAGAAGCATTTAAGTATTTCAATATCTTCCGCGGGGCGTTGTCAGGGACTGTGGCGAAGAACCTTATCAATCTTGACTTGCCGAGTGACTATCTGCTTCGGCTTCGGGATAGCCAGTTAAGGGACGATGATCTGATAAATGAGTTTTATGACAAGATCATCGAAAGCTACGACTACGGCGAGAACTATTACATAGTGCTGGTACATGGTATTTATGACGTACCCGGAAAAGCACAGGACGGGACCGTGATTGATGATGCCTCTGATTATGTCTATGAGTTCATTCAGTGCGCTATATGCCCTGTGAAACTGACTAAGGGGGCATTAAGCTACAACACGGATAAGAATGCCATAGAGAACCGGAAAAGGGACTGGATTGTGGAAGCTCCTGAAACCGGATTCCTATACCCAGCGTTTAATGACCGCCAGACGGATATACATGGAACCTTATACTACACAAAGAAAGCAGACCAGATGCATGACAAGCTGATTGACGGATTGTTTGGGACTTGTACTCCAATGTCTGCAGAAGATCAGAAATGCACTTTCGGCGCCATGGTTGAAGAAACATTAGAAGAAGAATGTGACTTTACAACAGTTAAAGGCATTTATGAAGACTTGATAGAACACATCGAGGAATCTGATTCTAATGTGGTTGAGCTTGATTTTAAGCATATGGAGCAGATGTTTAATGAATATGGTGCAAGTACAGAAAAGATCGATGAATTAAAGACACGGTTCGAAAACTCTCCATACAAATTAATTGCATCAAATGTGGTAAATACAAAAGCCTTTGAGATTAAGACTGAGGGCCTGGAAATCAAAGTTAAGCCAGATTACACAAGCCGTGTTGAGTGCCGTATGATTGACGGCCGCCCATGCATCGTAATGGCTGTCAGTGACCATCTGGAGGTAAATGGGATTACAGCGCGTCCGATTCCGATATGTGCAGAGGAGGACGAACAGTGACCACAAACCAGAAAATCAGGTACATAGCAAACCACTACGGCTACGAATCACAAAGCCGCCAGTGCATAGAGGAATTGGCAGAACTTATACAGGCCATTAATAAGTTTGACAGGGCCAAAGAAAACCTTATCAAAACCGGAAAGGCCAGGGAGTTGGTAGAAGCTGAAAAGAATATTGCGGAAGAAATCGCAGATGTTGCAATAATAATCGCACAGCTCCAGGAGTTACTTGGGATTGATGATGAGCGGGTCATGGGCATTGTAGACATGAAACTGGATCGGGAGATTATGCGGATACGTGAAGCAATTTAAACGCGGTTTTACCGGAGGAAGGAGAGAGCATGACAGATACAGAACATAAGCTTTTAAAGGCGTTCCCGAGAAGCTTTATAAGTGAGTTTGGCGAATTTATAGCACACGATAAAGCAAATGAGTACCTTATCCTGAAAAACTGTGCTGATGATTTAGATATTAAGTGTAAGGTGCTGGAATGGCTATCAAGAGGAGCGTGTAAAACCGCACCATTCAGGGCAAATAAAAAGAATGAGGCATTCAATAATTTCATGCTTTCAGGTATCAATGAATTTCTTTGTACAGAATTTACACGGGAAGATATGCGAGATATTTATTCGACACTTGGTAATTGCGTGAACCATGAAAAGACTATTGAATTTATTGAAAGTGGCTATGATTTTGCAGTACTTAGCAGGGACAGGGCCGGGCGGCGGCAGGAAGGAGCTGGGAATGAACATTGATTTAAGCAGATTTAAGGTTGTATATGGCGATAAGGTTCTTAATGCCATATCGTTGCAGGGCGTAGAGTTTGACGGAGAATGGGAAAAACATAAGGAAAATGTGATAAACAAGCCTAAATTCATCGCCATTTTAGCAATTAATGAAGATGGGAATGTAATTGAGATACACGATGAATCATGGATGTTTCAATTTATTCCCATCGTGCAGAAATAGGCTGCCAGGGCAGTATAAGGAGGTTTGAGTTTGGAAACCAGTTTAATAAAAAAAAGCGGAGAAACATGGACCAGATTTAAGGTAAAAACAAAAGAGGTCCCCATATATGCCAGCATACTGAGAAAATATGTGGACATTACAAAGCCATCTAAACAGAGCAGCGTATATACATACTTTGAGGTAAAAGGCGATTTGCTTAACAAGTAAACCCGTATTTAATTGAATAACAGGAAAGGAGGCGGAAGCCCCGGCCGGGAAAAGATATCTGGCTTCCTTTCAAAGATGGGATTAACATTTATAGATTACTTTGCAGGGATCGGAGGATTCAGGCGAGGAATGGAGATGGCAGGACATAAATGTGTAGGATTCTGTGAATTTGATAAGTACGCAGTAATGAGTTACACCATGATGCACCTTGCCACTGAGGAACAAAGAAAATACATAGAAAGCATACCTGCTTTAAGAGAACGGCAAAAAGAGATATTAAAGGAGGAATATAGAAATGGAGAATGGTATGCAAATGACATTAGGAGAGTGGAAGCCAGAAGCCTGCCCAAGGCAGATTGTTGGTGCTTTGGATTCCCTTGTCAGGATATCTCAATCGCAGGAAAGCAACTTGGATTTTCCGGGAGACGTTCAAGTTTGTTTTTCGCAGTTACAGGACTTATTAAGGACCTGTCGGAAGAAGATAGACCCTCAATATTATTTATTGAGAACGTTAAAAACCTACTTAGTGTTAATAGAGGGATTGATTTTGCCAGACTTCTCATTGAGCTGGACGAAATCGGGTACGATGCAGAGTGGTGTGTTCTTAACTCAAAAGATTTCGGAGTTCCGCAGAACCGAGAAAGGGTGTTCATTGTTGGACGTTTTAGAGGACGAGGTGGAAGAGAAGTATTTCCTGTCGCAAGGCAGAATACAAGAAATAGGATTGTTGAGGAATCAAGGATAAATAAAAACAGACACTCCTCACTCATGAATAGCGTGCTAAATGTGAAAGGAATAACTCCCGCTTTAGACTGTATGCAAGGTGGAAATAGGCAGCCCAAAATTCAGATAGGTACGAAGATAAGAAAACTAACACCATGTGAGTGCTTTCGCCTACAAGGTTGGACAGATAAATATTACGACCGTGCTGCCAAGGTAAACAGTGATAGCCAGCTTTACAAACAGGCTGGTAATGGGGTAACGGTGAATGTAATCCAGGCTATTGCAGAAAGGTTTTAATCAACTAAACGAATATTTAAAGAATCATTGTTCTTTGATAACTGAATATTGATAGTTGGTCTATGGAGTATTATAATCTATTTAATACAATAACTGTTTACAATACGAGGAGGGCCAGAATGGTATTTAGCAAACACATCTTTGATGAATTTAGCGAAACCGAAATATTCCGGGATAAGATGGAACTGAGCGATCCGGAATTTGAGTATTTTGATTTTATCTCAACGAATCCGATGATTAAAAAGGAATTCAGGGAAGATTATTCAGAGAAAGAATACATTGCATCTTATTTACAAGCTGCGAAAGAACTGTGTGCATCGATTAAACGCCCTGTGGGAATCAAAATAATTATTAATAGGTATTCGCTTGCACTTCCTATAATTTACCTATGCAGGCACTGCGTTGAGTTGGCAATAAAATATCACACAAGAAAATATTTAAAAAAATCCCCCAGAAAAGATCATAAAATTGAAGACCTATGGAATGAATTAAAAAAGGATATGCCAAATGGGCAAACAGATCAAGAAGTAAAAATATTAGAAGACATGAGTCGCTTTATTAGCTGTATTCTTTCTGTAGACAAAAGCGGTACTATGCTGAGATATTCAAAACAAAAAGATAAATATAGTCAGGAAAAACTAACCTTTGCAAATGTAAACAGAATTGTTGAGTTGACGGATAAATTCGTAAAGCAGTTAGAGGCTATTGCAGAAAAATAAGCATTACATATATACCAACTATCAATATTCGGTAGTTGGTTTTTTATTGCGAAAAATGAGAAAGGAGATACTATGACAGTGGCAGAAATGAAGCTTGACCACATAAATCAGATATGCCGATTACAGGCTGATGAGTTGGAATCAAAAGATAGTCAGATCCGGCAGATAAGGGATACAGTGGCAATCTATAAACAAAGCTACAGTGACACTATGGTACATACACATAAGCTGGATCAGAAGAAGGAAGCACAGCATATGTGGAGGGCTATGGATAATATCGAAAAAGAAATTGAGGCTATTATAGGACAGGAGGGATAATAATGCCGAAAAGAAAGATTTATGCCGTCTACGATGAGGGCGAGAGGATAGGGAGTTATACACCAGAGGTTGCGGAAATGGTATTAGGGATACCAAAGTACAAGGTATCGGGATATGCGACACAGAAATCAAAATATAAAAAGAGGTATACCTTCATACCGGAGGAATTGGAATACAAGAAAGAAGTGGAAAGGCTGAAAAATGACTGGAATTTTACAGTTAGGGCATTACCTTTGATGTTGGGGAGGAAAGCGCATGGAAAAGGCTGAGATCATTGCAGCACTAAATGATTACATAGATGCCAAGGAGCTATATGACGAAACAGTGAAGGAGATCGCAAGGCTGCAGCGTCGTAAAGGAACAGTATTACAGGATTCAGTTAAGGGGTCCATGCAGGAGTTTCCCTATGCAGCTAAGAGCTTTCATGTCGCCGGGATTGTGTATTCGTCAGAAGATGATTCAAGGCTTAGACAAGACGAGGATATACTTGCAGAGAGGGCCAGGACAACAGGAGAAACCAGAAGAATGGTTGAAAGGTACATGAACCGGATCCCGGCAAGAATGCAAAGGATTATCAAATATAGATTGTTTGAGGGTGAATCTTGGGAAGATGTGGCAACGAGGATCGGGAGAAATGCTACTGGCGATAGCGTGAGAATGGAGTATAAACGATTCATAGAATATGATGAAATGATATGATTAAGCAGCCGGCAACCAAGTGCCGGAGAAAGAGGGAATATGAGCAGACATTCGAGTTCAGCAAATGCAGGGATAGGATTCGGCTGTGCCCTAGCCATTACAATCTCATGGACAACGTGGCATTCAATCTGGTGGGCTATAGTGCATGGTATCCTTGGCTGGATATATGTAATTTATTATGCTATCCAGTACATGTAAAATAAAGAAACTTTGTTCGGTTTGTTCGGATTTTTCGATTCGGATATTATATAATGTAAACTGGAACCAGTGAAATCATACAACCCCTTATGATTCTTGTGTTGCAAGCGGTGAGACCGCAAGTCTGACTTACCCTTAACAGACTTAAATTAATAAGGACGTGCCGGTCTGATTCCGGCATATCGGCGCATAGTTCAGTGGCAGAACAACAGTAATCCCCCTGACTGGAAACCCTGGTTCGAATCCGGGAGCGCTGATTCAGCTTCATCATAATACACCTCCTTTTGGAAACACCTGTCATGGTTATGCTGTGATGGGTGTTTTCTTTTGCACAGAAATGGTATATACTGGTACAAAAGGAGGGATTTTATATGAGTGATGAAAAGAAGAAAAAGCTTTACCTACTTTCAATTCTTGTATCAGTAATAATAATCGTGGTAAGCATTATAACTCTTATCAGGATGTCAAGCCCCAAGGTTGACTATGATTCGATGAATAAAGAGATCATGCAATACGTAAGCAAGCTTGACAACATAAAGGACATAAAGCCTAATGGTGACGGTATATACAAGATAATGCTTGAAAGTGATTCTTGGTATGCTGGTACAGAGAAAGATAAAATGGTATATTGCAAAACTGTAAATGAAGCCTTAACAGTAATATGCCAGAAATATAAAGCGATTAAAGATACACAGAGAGTAGATGTTTATTATTATGATGAGGACAGAATAAATATAGCAGAACCCGGTAAGGGGAACACATTGGAAAGTACAATATTACATTAACCATTAAGCACTGAGGTAGGATTGCCTTGGTGCTTTTTATATGCAAAAAATAAAGGAGGATAAGCATGTTAGATACAACAACAATCTGCATAGTAGCTATTATATGCCTAACGTTAATTGAACTAAGTAAAAACGGAATACAAAAAAGCAAAGCAGATAAGGAGAAATTTATTGCGGAGAAAGCTGCGCACGAGGCAGAGACAGAAGCTATTAGAACTGAAAGGGCAAAATGCCCTGGACCTAGAACATAATGGCTAAAGAATTCGCCAGAGCATTCTATGATGGTATGCCATGGCGCAGGTGCCGTAAGGCGTATATATCAAAGCGTATTGCTATTGATGGCGGACTGTGCGAGAAATGCCATGAGAGATTAGGATACATGGTACACCATACTGTAATGCTCACACCAGACAACATAAATGATCCAGAGGTATCACTTAATCATAATAAGCTGGAGTATGTATGCAAGCCATGCCATGACAGAGAGGAAGGACACTTCATACAACGGAGCAAGGTACAGGATCGGTGTACGTTCGATGATGAAGGGAATCCAATACCGATACCACGAAAGGAGGAGTGAACAATGTATGAGGTAGTTAAAAAACTTGGCCCGGAGAGTAGTTGCACATGTCCGCATTGTGGAAATATCACTTTGTTTAATACTTTTGATTATGAGGAAAATATGCAAGAGGTAGGCAAGTATGTTGTTGATTGCAAAACATGTGATCGTCTGTTTACCATTAGAGATGATGGAGATTGCGAGTTTGTAAGTCACACTAAAAGCAATTAGGCAATATTGCCGATTTAAAATGAGCCTTCGACCTTTGAATATCAGATGAAGGCTGCGCATTTCTATGGTAGGCCCCCCTTAAAGCAAAGCGGGGTCTGTTTTGATTTCACCGAGTCCCCAACCTCAAATTTTACGCATGAGATTTTACAGTACCCCCTCCCCAATGAAAGGAGATGATGAAAGATGGATAAAGCTGAGAGGATTAAGAAAGAGGAAAACAAACTCAAGCGGATTTTCAAAAATCTGGACGAAAATAAAACGAGAACGGTTGAGGGTTTAATATAACGTGCAGCATTCATGCGGGCAAGTCTGGAAGATTTCGAAGAGGACCTTGACCTTAATGGATTTGTGGAAGAGTTTGCTCAGAGCGAAAAGCAGGAACCGTATGAGCGTAAGCGCCCGGTGGCAGACCTGTATAATACAATGAATACCTCATACCAAAAAATCATAAAGCAGCTTACCGATCTTCTGCCAGAGGGGAAAGATGATGGTGATGAACTGCTTGAATTCGTGGGCGGTGGTAAACGTTGACGGAATTTGAATTGTATTTTACTCAAATTGCTGATGGAAAAATAACTGCATGCGATAAAATGAAAAGGATATCGGACCGTTTGGTTGAACAGTACTTAAATCCGGGAGAGTTCCATTTTGATTATGATATTGCAAGTCGACATACCACATTTATTGAAAAGTTCTGCAAATTACCTACTGGAAAACTAGGAACTCCTTTAAAATTAGAATTATTTCAAAAAGCTAGATTACAAGCCATATTTGGTTTTGTCGATGATAACGATATCAGGCAATATAATGAGGTCTTAATCATCGAAGGCCGTAAGAACGGTAAAACCACCGAGACAGCCGCAATCGAATTAGATATGCTTGTNNACAATGTGGCAACAATGTTAGATCAAGCCAAACTAGGATTCAATGCAGCAGACAAAATGCGTAGGCAGTCAGTATTGCTAAAAAAGCATATAAGAAAGAGAGCGGCAGACCTATATTGTGAAATAAATATGGGGTTCATTAAGGCATTGGCAAGTAATGCGAATAGTCTTGATGGCCTTGACACTCATTGTGGTGTAATCGACGAATTAGCGGCTATTAAAAACAGAGATATCTATGATTTAGTAAAGCAGTCTATGGGAGCGAGACAACAACCGCTTCTTTTTTGTATTACAACAAATGGATTTGTTCGAGAAGGAATTTTTGACAGCCAGTATAAATATGCCAGTGACATCCTTGATGGAAAGGCTTACAACAAAAGATTTTTGCCGTTTATCTATGAATTAGATCACATCAATGAATGGGATAAAGAAGAAAATTGGATAAAAGCAAACCCTGGACTTGGTACAATAAAAAGCTTCGATTATTTAAGACAGATGGTTCAAAAAGCCAAAGATGATGATTCATTTAAGCCTACAGTAATGGTAAAAGACTTCAATATGAAACAAACATCAGAAGCGGCATGGCTGAGATATGAAGATTTTGAGAATGAAGAAACATTTGATTTTAGATTTCGATATGCCATTGGTGGAATGGATGCTGCTGATTCTATAGATTTAAATGCAGCAAAAGCATTATGTATGAGACCGGGCGATGAAAAAATTTATATTAAGCAGATGTATTGGATTCCACAATCTGTACTAGACAGGCAAGAACTTGATGGTGATAGAAAAGGCCGCGATAATGTTCCTTACCAACTCTGGAAGGACCAGGGATACTTACGAACCGTAGAAGGAAACAAGGTAAATAAACGTGTTATGCTTGATTGGTTTTGCGAATTAAGGGACCAAGAGGATTTATACATACTCTATATCGGGTTTGACCCTGNNGAGTTTGGAGAAAAGGCTATGATACCAGTGCGGCAAGGTGTAATTACATGTAGCCAGCCGATGAAAGACCTTAAAGCTGACTTGCAAGCAAAGAAAATGGTATATAACGATAATCCAATAGATAAATGGTGTTTTTTTAATTCAGTAGTAAAGACCGATATTAACGGAAATATTCAGCTTGTAAAAATGAGTGATTCAAGAAATCGTGTTGATGGAACAGCGGCACTAATTGATGGTTATAAAATCCTTCAAGATAAAATGCTTGAATATCAAAGCCTAATATAGAAAGGAGGTAAAACTTGGGAATTGTATCAAAAATTAAGGCTACATTAAACGATGTTGCCATGCAAACGGCTTTTAAAATGATTACAGAGCAAGGAAATGGGTTTTACACATGGAATGGTAAACTATTTCAGTCCGACATGGTAAGAGCGTGTGTAAGACCATATGCCAAGGCGATAGGAAAGTTAAAAGCTAAGCATATACGCAACTTTAACGGATCAATATCTGTTAATCCTGATGCATATATGCGTTTTTTGTTAGAAGAACCGAATCCTTTAATGTCAGGGCAGGTAATGCAGGAGAAGGTTGCAACGCAGTTGGCATTAAACAATAATGCTTTTATCCTAATTGTAAGAGATGAAAACGGAATACCGCAGCAGCTCTACCCGATACCAGCAGCGGGGGTGGAGGCTAAATACGAAGGAGGGAACCTTAATTTAAAATTCTATTTTCTCAATGGTAATACATTGACGTTCCCTTATACAGAAGTAATACATCTGCGTAAGGATTTCAACGACAACGATGTTTTCGGGGAGTCACCGGAAGCCCCGCTTAAGCAAATCATGGATATTATTACAACTACTGACCAAGGTATAATAAATGCAATAAAAAATAGCAGTGTAATAAGATGGTTGCTAAAATATATCACGCCGATGCGCCCAGAAGATTTAAAAAAGAATGTACAAGAGTTTGTTGACAACTATCTGAGCATATCAAGTACTACATTTGGAGCTGCCGGAGTAGATGCAAAAGCAGATGTTATTAGAATCGAACCAAAAGACTACGTCCCAAATGCTCTGCAAATNNGACAAAAGAACGCCTATATGCTTTCTTTAACACAAACGACAAAATTGTACATTCAAATTACACAGAAGATGAATGGAATAGTTACTTTGAAATTGTGGTAGAGCCTGACGCACTGCAATTATCAGCAGAATACACCAGAAAGCTATTTAATCGCCGTGAGCGTGGATTTGGAAACAGTATTTACTTTGATGCCTCCAATCTGCAATGTGCAAGCCTTTCCACGAAGTTAGCATTGCAAGCCATGGTGGATCGTGGAGCACTTACTCCTAACGAATGGCGTGAAACATTTAATCTAAGCCCGGTTGCAGATGGTGACAAACCACTCCGCAGGCTGGACACTCAAACAGTAGATAAGGTTACAAACCTTTTATCTAATATGCAACTTGATAACATAGCAGAGACAAAGGCGGCAATCTACGCCTTACTGAAAGGTGGTGAGAAGAGTGCCGAAAAAGATTGATGTGAAAGGTGAAATCATAGGTAATAGCGATGCATGGATTTATGAGTGGCTTGAAATTGAACATACCTCGCCGCAGGGAATTTCAAAACAGCTTGCAGAAGCAAACGGTGAGGAAATCGAAGTAGAAATCAATAGCCCTGGCGGTAACATATTTGCTGGATCCGAAATCTATACTGCTTTACGATCATACAAAGGAAATAAGAAAATCCGTATTGTTGGGCTTGCCGGGTCAGCAGCGTCAGTGATCGCGGAGGCCGGAGAATCAGAAATAAGCCCAACAGCTATGTACATGATACATAAGGTATCAAGCTGCGCCAGCGGAAATCATAAGATCATGGAATATCAGGCAGAAGTACTCAAAACGGCTGATGAAGGTATAGTAAACGCCTACATTGATAAAACCGGAATGTCGAAAGAAGAATTGCTATCCATGATGGATAAAGAAACATGGCTGAATGCGCAGCAGGCTGTTGATTACGGATTTGTTGACAAAGTAATGTTCCAGGATAGCCGGATACCACTTACAAACTCGATCGGCGGAATCCCGCCAGAAACAATTGAAAAATTAAGGAATCTTATTAAAGGTCCGGGCAATAATGCCACGGATTTTTTTAATGAAGATAACATGGAAAAGCAGAAAGCAGAAGCCAGATTAAGGCTGCTTAATTTGAAAGGAGATTTTTAATGAGAAGAGAAGAATATGTAGCAAAAAGAGAAGCAATGAAAAACGAAGCGCAGGAGCTTATTAATACCGGAAAGGTAGATGAAGCCAATGCGAAAATTGATGCGGTTGGAAAACTCGATGAACAGTTTTCAAACGAAGCAAAAGCGGAAGCAAACCTTAAAGCACTGGGAGATATTCCACAGGTCGTAAATCTTTCTGGTGCGAGTGGTTTTCTGTCCGCTTCTTCAGTGGATGAATCCGATCCGGAAGATATCTATGATTCCGTAGAATACAGAAAAGCATTTATGAATCATGTAGTCGGTGGAAAGGCTATCCCGGATAAGTTCAGGAATGCATCTACCACAACCAAGACAACGGACGTAGGGGCCGTAATTTCTCCTACTGTTATCAACCGGATCGTTGAAAAAATGGAATCCATCGGAATGATTCTTCCACTTGTTACAAGAACTACTTTCGCAGCCGGGGCAACGGTCCCAACATCTACCGTAAAGCCTGTGGCAACATGGGTGGCCGAGGGTGCCACATCTGATAAGCAGAAAAAGACAACCGGGCAGATTGACATTAAAGGTTATAAACTGAGATGTGCAATTTCAATGACTCTTGAAACCTCTGTAATGTCTCTACAGGTATTTGAAACAACGTTTGTAAACAATGTATCAGAGGCAATGGTAAAGGCCCAGGAAATTGCTTTTATCTCTGGTACTGGAACCGGTCAGCCGAAAGGTGTATTAACTGAAACTGCTGAGACTGATCAGAACATAGAAATCGCAGCTGCAAACGATCCTACATACCAGACGCTTGTTGATGCAGAAGCCGCGCTTCCTCTGGCGTATGAAAATGGTGCCGTATGGAACATGACAAAGAAAACCTTTATGAAGTTCATCGGTATGGTTGATACCAATAAGCAGCCGATTGCCAGGGTCAACTATGGAATCAACGGGCAGCCGGAAAGATCATTGCTTGGCAGGCGCGTGGTTTTGAATGATTATATGACAAGCCTTGGAGCTACGATTACATCTGATACAGTCGTTGCATTCTTATTTGACTGGTCCGATTATATGTTCAATACGAACTATAACATGACCATTAAGTCATACGAGGACAATGATACCGAGGATCAGGTGACTAAGGCTGTTATGATCTGTGATGGTAAAACGATTGATAAGAATTCCCTGGTAACTGTAACAAAGAAGAAGCCTGCTTAATAAAGGAGTTGTTATATGCTGACCATAACCGTATCAAAAGAAGATATGCGCAGTATGGTTAGAATCAGCCACACGAAACTGGATAACGAATTAGAAATGCTGAAAGAAGCATATCTTACGGATTTAAGTATGAGCGGAGTTAACACCATACCAACCGGGGATATGCTTTCTTTGGCTGCTCTGAGACTTTATCTGAGGTGGCAGATGAACTATAACGGCGAAGCTGACAGGTACAGACAATCATATGAAGCTACAAAGATAGCTATGTCACTTGCCAGCGAATACAAAGGAGAGGAGGTAACACCATGAGAAATGAAGTATGTATACTGGTTACGCTCACGGCTGACGGAAGTGAAATCGATCCGGCAGAAAAAGAAGTGTTTTGCAATAAGGCTTCTTGTACCAGAAGTGAATTTTATCAAGCTTATGCGGTGGGGTTATCTCCTAAACTCTCTTTAGAAATAGATCCGGAGGATTTTGAAAATGCGTCAATTCTTAATAAAGATGAAGAACTGGTTAATCCGCAGCAGGTGGTATACAAAGGCGCCAGATACAACATTTTGAGAACGTTCCAAAAAGATGAATCAACATTATCTTTGACGGTGGGGTGAACATATGAGAGTTGCTATTGATTACAAAGAAGAAATCTCTTATATCGAACAGATGCTTAAAGACCTTCCAAAGGAAATGCAAGCAGAGGAACGAAAGGTTTTAAGCAAAACCGGATCAGCAATTAAAAAGAATGTGATCAGATATCTACATAGGTCCGGTATTGAATCAAGGCTTGATACTGAGCCAAAGAATTACGATGGATCTCGGCCTTATGTGCACGTAAAAGATGATGTAAGTTCCACTGTTAGAAAAAACAAACAAGGCAATCTATATGTCAGTGTAAGAGGTGGAAAGTACACCGGGTACAAATGGCAACAAATCAATGACGGGCATATCGCAAGAGATGGAATGACATTTGTTCCTGGATTGAAATTCCTTGAACGTGCATTACAGGCTTCTGAAAGTGATGTTGAATCAGCTCTTCACGAAATGATGNNATGTCCCTGTTCGAGAACTTTCTGACCCTGTTATCCAATCTGGTTATGCCACATGGTATAAACCGTATGAGGACCCGGAACTTTCAGGGAATGGAGCGGTGACGGAAGAATCTGAAACATTCGAAATTGATATATGGGGTAAGAGCAGACAGGACGTAAACAGTAAAACGGGTCTTTTGAAAAAAGCCCTTATCAATATAAAGTATAACACCTTTCCAAGAGTCACAATTTCTTACGATACAAACGGGAAAATGTGGAGAGGTAATCTTAATTTTAAGCATATAAAGGAGGATACAGATGCCGTCTAAAAAGTCAAATCGAATTAATATCGCTAGGCCAGTGTATTCCTTGATATTAACAGATACTGCCGAAGGTACTACATATGGACCTGTTAAGACATTCGGCAAAGCTATGCAAGTACAGCTTACACCACAGGTGGCTACCGCTGTTTTGTATGGTGATGGCAGTAAAGAGGAAGATATCGGGAAGATGAAAGGTATCGCGGCTGCAGTAGATGTTAATAAACTCTACGCAGA
Source organism: Hungatella sp. UBA5982 (assembly GCA_002429965.1). GTDB lineage: Bacteria > Bacillota > Clostridia > Lachnospirales > Lachnospiraceae > Lacrimispora. The sequence continues at coordinate 8,453 of DJBG01000138.1, read as the reverse complement.
AACAAGAGCTGAAATCATGGGAAATACCATGGTTGACGGTGTTGTAATTGAAAAAGATGGTGACGAGCCGCCATATATCGCTCTTGGCTTTGAGGTTGAGCAGACCGGCAATACCAAGGAACAGGTATGGCTGCTAAAGGGAAGAGCACAGCCAGCTAACCAGACTATCCAACAGTCTACAGACAACATGAACTTCTCAACGGATTCTGTAACAATCAACTTCATTCCAAGGGAATCAGACAAACANNGTCCCGTAAAATATCCGGCAAAAACACCATAAATAATGTCATGATAAGCGAAGCCCTTGAAACCATTAGAAGAATCAAGGGCTTTACCTTTAATGGAGGGGTAAAATGAAAAAGATAGCTGTTAGGCCAGCGAATGAAGTTGAGATAACCTTCAATGACAAGACTATGCTGGCAACATTTAATGTTAAGGCAATGCGCTATATGATGGAAGCACTTTCCGAAAAAAACAAGACTGTATCAGATATTCCGATTGAAGAATTTGGAGGGATTGTAATATATTCCGGAATCAAAGCCAATGATCCAGAATTTACATTGGAGGAAGCAAACGCATTAGCATTATCAATTAATCCAGCAGACCTCGAAGGGATCATTCACGATTACACTGAATCCGCGGGTATCATGGATCAGGAAACAGAGGAAGCCGTATCAAAAAAAATAATGGCTCAGATATTGATGGGGCTGGCAAAATCAAAATCGAGAGATGGCTAATTGATTTTGACATGTTTTTTTACACCTATTGTGTAAAGATGCAAATGTCTGAGCATGAATTTTGGTTGAGCAGCCCGTCAAAAGTCGTAAAGATGATTGATANNAATTAAAGGCTGGAACAGTCGAGAATTACGAATCAAAATACTTTTCAAGTCAACGCGTTGTGACATCTATGAAAGAAATGGAGGGGTGGGGAAGTGAGCAATGCCTATAAAAGAACCATCGTATTAGGGCTTGATTATGCAGAGTTCAGCGGCGGAATTACAGAATGTAACAGAAAAATGGGGCTTCTCGATGCAGAATTTAAGCTTGCAAAAGAACAGGCAAAGAACTACGGCACAGAAACAGATCAGCTCGCTGTAAAACAAGAAGCTCTGTCACAAATGATTGACCTCCAGACGAAAATCGTTGATGAACATAGAAAAGCCTATGATAAAGCAATGTCAAGCGGTACAGCTACGGAAAAGCAGATTGATTCTTTAGATAAACAACTGCTGACCGCTCGTACAACATTGGAAAAACTTAATGGTGAATATGATAACGCGAGCAAGGAGCTTGAAGAATATAAAAATAAGAATGAAGAAGCTGGGAAAGAAGTAGAAAATTCAGAACAAAAGCAAAGATCATTTGGAGATACGATCAGGAGCATAAGCAGTACTTTAGGACTAGAAGCTTCTCCTGCAATAGAGGCATTCGCATCTAAATTTGATGGATTAAATGAGAATGTTGGAATTGCGATGGTGGCTATAGGCGGCATGGTAACGAAATTATACGATGCATCAAAGGCAGCATCCGAATATGCCGATAATGTCATGACAATGTCAAGTGTCACGGGTCTATCTACTGAAACATTGCAGAAAATGGATTATGCAGCTGAATTGGTGGATGTATCGACTGAGCAAGTTAGCTCATCTATGACAAAGATGATAAAAAGCATGGCAGGTGCCAGAGATGGTAATGAAGATCTTCAAAAGACTTTTGCAAGACTAGGTGTGAGGTATAAAGAGGGTAATAAAGAACTAAGAAACGCAGAAGATACTTTCTATGATCTGATTGATGCACTTGGAAAGATTGAAAATGAGACTGAGCGTGATGCAAAGTCTATGGAGCTTTTTGGGCGTTCTGCTAAAGAATTAAATCCATTGATTGATGTCGGAAGTAAAAAGCTTAGAGAGCTCGGAGAAGAGGGGAAAAACCTTGGATATGTCATGGATGATGTGGCGCTCGACAAATTAGGGGCGCTTGATGATTCAATACAGCGATTAAACAAATCTAGCGAAGGACTGCAAAATTCATTCGGTTTGGCTCTAGCTCCGATTATGACAGCCTTTTTCGATACATTAGCAAAAGTTCCGATACCTGTATTGCAATCTCTTATTACTCTTGGTGGGACGGTCGCTAGTATTATGTTGGTTGTAAAAGCAATCAAAGAGGTTACAAGCTCCGGTAAGGGAATGATTGACTTCTTCAAAAATTTTGATATTCAGGCAGCAAAAACTACTGCTATTGTTATTGGTGTTGTGGCTGCTTTAATTGCTTTAGTCGCTATGATTGCTGTTTTAGCTGGTCAAGGAGATCAAGTGTCAAGGACCATGGACAGCGTGGGAAATAATATAGGGAAAATAAACAAGGGGATTCAGAGCACACAATATTATGCATCTGGAACTGATTACGCACCAGGAGGAAAAGCGTGGGTGGGCGAAAACGGGCCGGAGTTATTAGAACTTCCAAGAGGATCACGAGTATTATCAGCAGAAGAATCAAAACGATCATCAGGTGGAGATACATACAATCTATACGCTCAAATAAACGCAAAAGATATTAAAGAATGGAATGATGTAGTAAATTTCATGCAACAGAGCAAACCAGCCGTCAGAGCAGGAAGGAGTAGACTATAATGGCAACTCAAACAGTGCAATGCAAAGCTGATACTTACGTATCTTTTGCATCTCCAAGCGGAAATTTTAGCAGTCTGGATAATATGCTTGTTCACAGGATACTTACATCTTCTTCCGCCATGATGGCTTTCTTGCAATTTGATATTCCTCAGTTATTAAATAAACAGATCACAAAAGCGGAATTAAAAATACATTGTTCTCAGAAAGGCAGAAGAAGCACGATTTCCGCAGCTCAATATGCTATACCAGTAAGCGTAAACACTTTAACAGGCAGTATTGTACAGTCGCAATACATAGATAGTGATATGGCATATTCACCAACACAAATCACTTCTCCCGCTTATGTATCGGCTGCTAACGAATGGATAATATGGGACGTTACAAGTATCGTAATAAATGCGTTAGGTACAAACAATGCTGTTATAGGGCTGCAAGACTTGACTGGTACACAATCAGATGATACGGAAATATGGAAGTTTTCCTCCAGAGAGTCCAGCAATATACCATATGTTGAGATTACTTATAACGATGCTGTTCCTGATCTTCCCACAATTCTATATCCAAACGGCGATGTAATTGAAAAAGGAAATGCATTGACATTTCAATGGAAGCACAATTCACTTTATGATACCGGCCAGACAAAGTATGATTTTGGGTGGAGGCAACAGGGAAATGCATCATGGACCGAAGCTTTAGGAGTTGTTTCTACAGTTCAAAACCGTACCCTGGATACTAACTCTATGCCCACCGGAATTATTGAGTGGAGAGTAAGAACATACAACGCCAACAATGCGGTATCTGAATATGCATATGGTGCTTTTGAGCTTACAGGCCGGCCGACAGCCCCTATTATTGATTCAATGAAGAACGATGCTATTACAGAAATTACGTGGAGAAGTAACGCGTCCGAAACGGCAATATTCAGAATATGGATATACCAAGGTGCAACACTGGTCCATGATGGTGGTGAAATGCCAGGGGGATTAACAAGTTCATATATTCCAAATATGATGTTTACTAATGGTCAGTATACAGTTAAAATGCGTATTGGCAGCGTATACGGGGTATGGTCAGATGAAAGCGCGAAAGTGTTTTCCATATCTGCTGCTATTCCTTCTGTACCAGATATAACACTGTCTGCCGCGCGCGGAGGTATATTGGTAACTACTACATCTACTGCTGCTGATAAGATAGTTTTCCGCTCAGAAGACGGGACAACATTTGCACCTATAGGGCGTTTTAGTGGCTTAACATATATTGACTATGCCGTGAAGTCCGGGAAGATGTATGAGTACTTTATCAGGGCTCACAGTGGCAGTTACGCCGATAGTGGTAAACGGCCTATGAAAATCAAGTATAAAGGAGCTCTGTTGTCGGAAGTAAACACTCCAGGGGATTACATTGAAATTTACAAATCGGATAGTGACTGGTTTAACAGTATAAAAACAAAACATTCCAACGAATCCGAATTGATTAAGTACGAAGGACGTACATACCCAGTAAAGGAATCCGGAATACATAAAGAGTTGGAGATCGGAACTTCTTTTTATCTTAGTAATTCCAATGCTGAAAAAATCAAAACACTATACGGAATTAATGGGAGTTATTTATTCAGAAATGCAGAGGTTTGTTTTTGCTGTGAAATTAGTAGTTTTGATTATGAAAATACCCTGTTCAACATCGGGAAAAATGTTGAAATATCATTAAGCCGCATTGATTATAGTTTGGAGGTGAGATTCGATGTATAATCTTGCACAGGGAGCATTCACCCATGCAGAAGTGTTAAGAATGCTTGAATCTGATCGGACTATAAATTTTCGTTATGAATTACTTGACAAAAATGAAATTAAGTTAAAGGACCTGGAAAATGTAAGCGGAAACATAAGATTTGACAGTTCTCAGGAAATCATGGGCACAGCTTCACTTACAATAAGAGAAATAGGGGACGTATATCTTAAGGCCGTGGATTTAAGGATACGTCCTTTTTTCAGGCTTAGAACCCCTTACGGTTGGCTTGAATATCCTATTGGCACTTACATAATGAGTAGCCCTGAAAGATCGAAACAAGGTAGCGGAGTAACGCAGCAGGTTGATTGCTATGATTATTCCACGATTCTTAAAGAAGATAAAATAACAACCAGAATGTTTGTGGCAGCAGGTACAAACTACGTTACGCAGGTGCGGAGCATTATAGTGGCAGCAGGAATAAAAAAGACAAATATAGAAACATCACCACTCACAGCAAGTAAAGGTCTTGAATTTGAGATAGGCACAAGCAAGCTTGATATAATAAACGATCTTCTTACAGCCATCAATTATGAGCCGCTGCATTTTGACAATAGAGGGTATGCCGTAAGCCGTAGATACATTGAGCCTCTTAATCGCCGTACAGAGCAATCGTACACGACTAATGACAGAAGCATTATAAAAAGTGGAGCTAAGCAAAGTGTTGATATATATAATGTGCCTAATATATTTGTGCGTTACACTGACGATCCGGACGGGGTGGAACTGAGGAGCGAATATATAAATAATAGCCCAGGGAGCGTCATATCAACCGTGAGCCGAGGCCGTAATGTGGTTGACATAGAAAGCGTAGATGATGTAGCTGATCAATCAACTCTTAACGATTTAGTGCGCCGGGTTGCGATCGAGAAAAGCCAGACTTATGACGCTGTTATATTGCCTACGGCTCTAATGCCACATCATTCATACCGTGATTGCATTTATGTAGGCGAGAACAATCTAGGGGTGGGAAACAAATATATAGAGTATGCATGGGAAATGGACCTAAACGTAGGCGGTACCATGTCGCACACTTTAAAGAGGGTGGTAAAACTATGATGTGGGACAATCCGGGGCAGCAGATTGATGAATTACAAATGCTGTTTGCAGGAGATAAGGCTTATCGTATGGCTGTAGTTGATAACATTACAGGTGGTAGGCCATACATCAGATTTTACGGTGAAAATACAGCAAGCCAGAAGCCTTATAAATACCTGCAAGCATATACGCCGGTGGTAGGTGATAAGGTGCTTGTTGCCCGTGTGGCCAAAACTTATGTAATTCTTGGAAAGGTGGTTTAAAATGAATTATGATGTAGTGTTAAATGCGAACGATAATGCCACACTGGAAACTCAATATGCCTTTACCCAAGGCGATTATGGACAAATACAATTTAGTATTCGTGTAAAAGCTGACGGGCAATATATAGCTGATGCAACTCGGGCTTATATAGTTTTTACTCTGTCAAACGGAATGATTGTGACGGGTGCCGATATGCCAAAGAACGTGGCGACATATACCTATGTTTTCCAGGGAAATGAGTTGCAATCTCCAGGAAAAGTGGTTGCAGATGTAAAACTGGTGTATGCAATTGGGCAGATATCCTCTAATAAGTTTACCTTTCTTTGCCGTTTTGATCCTCTGGCAGACAAGACAGTTCCGGCAGCCCCATATATTACCGTGTTGCAGCGCATTGTCGATGAAGGACAGGAGAAGATTGACTATTTGCAATCGCTAATTGATTCAATCCAGGGTAGCATTGGTGAAACGGCACTTACAAGAAATGATTTGCAAAATACACGTGATCCAGTAGGTGCAGGATTAAAGGCATTAGATGCACAGATGGCACAATACCTATTGCTCAAAAGTGATCTTGTTAATAATGGCTTGACAACAGCAGCAGGATTTGCCCTTGATGCACGTTATGGTAAGACGCTAAAGGACCTGTATGATGGACTAAATAGCAATTTAGCGGCAATGAGAACCCCTATATTTTTGGGGAGAATAACTGCAGTAGGCTCACTAAGTATCAATGCATCATTGTACCGAGAAATCGCATTATATATAAAAACATCAGCCGGAGGATTTTTGCCGCCAGTAATAATACATACAAATTTATTGACAGCGGCCCCATTAAGGGTGCATCCTACGATGTTTTACGGAGCGAGTAATTATTTGAGTATGACAGTCGAAATTTCGCTGACAGCGATAAATTATGTAAGTTCATCGGCATCTGAATCTAACTTTGAAAGTATTGATGCTTGGGGAATAAAATGATCATTTAATCCAGGAACACGAAGCGAACGAAATAACCAGCATAGATTTCGGCACTGGATTTGATAACGTTAACCAGCGGGGCAGTGTAGTCTATCCTCATTATGCCGTCCAGGGTCCGCAGATCTGACCATACACCAGTATATAACTGTATCTGTGCGGCCAATAGGTATGTATTGCCATCGGAACTCCCACTGATGTTAAATGTTTGAGTGGTAGACGTAGCATTAAATACCCCGGCGGCAGTTCGTATACGGCTGGAGTCCANNACAGTCGTTAAATTGCTATTTGACGGAGAAAAGAAACTTGAAAACAGGCCCATTATGGGGCTTATTTTTATGCCTGAAATAGGCAGAAAGGAATTATATGAAAGATAAATTAATCTTGAATGATGGAACCACAATTTATTTAGAGGCAGCAGCTAGCCTAAAGGGACTTACCGTAGCTTTTGCCGATTGGGAAGCCGTAGCGGCGATTATGCCAAAACTGAATGAAAAGAATCTTTTGAATGTTAAGGCACAGAATAGTGAGGGCGTGACAGTAGGAAATTATACTGACCTTGTGCTACAGCCTGGATCATGGGAAGCCAAAGAAAATGGTGTATATATCACTATTTCATTGCGTGAAAAAACGGACATTGAAAAACGTCTGGATAATGTGGAATCCGGGCAAGAAGTACAGGACGGAGCAATCGAAGAACTGGCAGGAATAATGGGAGGGGTGTAAAAATGATAGCTTTTTATTTAATACGAATTGCAGATGGGAAAATGACGCTGGAAGAGGTGCCGCCCAAGTGGCATGATGAAGTGGAAGAAAAAATAAAGGAATGAGGTACGTGTAAATGATGAAAAAAGAAGCATTTTGCATGGCTCTTGGAGCACTTGTTTCCGCAGGCGTTAAATTATTTGGTGGTTGGACACCGACATTAAGCGTAGTGCTTATTATGATGGGCCTTGATATGGCCCTGGGCCTAGTTGTGGCAATATTTTTTAAGAACTCACCAAAAACAGAAAGCGGTACCGCCAGCTCAAACGCNNGCTCAAACGCCATGCTAAAAGGCATATGTAAAAAGTTTGGTATGATCTGTGTGATTGCTGCAGCACACCAGATTGATGTTGCGATTGGGGTCGATTACATAATGCTGGCAACCATTTACGGCTTTATTGCCAACGAAGCCTTATCCATAATCGAAAACGCTGGCCTAATGGGTATTGTAAAATCGGAAGCGCTTATAAACGCTATAGAAGTGATTAAGAGCAAGGCGAATAAAATAAACGGATAAATTATGGCCCTGGGATTCCGGGGCCTATTTGATTGGAGGATATATGACAGCAGAGCAGAAAAGACAGGCAGTGTGTGATAAATATGCCACGCTCATAGGCAGGAACTTATACAACCAGATACTACGGGATTATTGTTTCAAACGGTATTCAGATGGTAATTATTACAGCGATTGTAGTAGCTCCATATGCTATGCCTATAAAGAGGCTGGGTACGACTTCGGAATCCATAATACAGCCGGGATATACCAGTCAGGCAAGCTGACTACCGTTGACGCTGATATCGCCGCAGGAATCCCGGATATATCGCGTCTACGTAAGGGGGACATGTTAGAGTTTGCAGGATCAGATGCAAGCAGACCACTTAAAATTGGCCATGTAGAAATGTATTATGGTAATGGTATTATCTGCGGACATGGAAGCGGCCGGCCTTCCTATAAAGATATAGCGGCATATTGTAAGAGCCGTTATGCATCGTT